>NZ_JAMBDI010000022.1:0-51568 GCF_036858055.1 Pseudomonas sp. SF2
CTCCAATCAAGTCAGCACAGGTCAGACGGCCTGTGCTGACTTGATTGGAGAATCCCTAGGGTCCAACTTGAAGTTATTGATGGCGTGACTGTGATACTCATTTTTCTTCAGGGAAACCTATCCATCGATACTTTCGCTTGGTAAGGTCGCGTGTATCATTGTCTTGTCTGATTTCTTTGTTTGCAATTACTTCCCGGTTAGTGGCCGTCATTAGTCGGGTAAGAATGTTTTTTCGATCGTATAATTTTTGGATTGTAGTTCGTCGAGCTTCTCTTTTAATAGGCGGTCTCGAAAGTTGTCGACTGTTTGCTCCTGAGCGTAAATTGCGTCACTCAACTCTGAACTTTCTGGATCTAACGCTACCAAACGGTCAATTTCAAGGTCGCGGGCCGATCGTGCTGGTGGGCGCGATGATTGTGGGTGTGCGTTGTTTTTTAGCACGCCCTTTGTTGCCTTGCCATGCATTGGCTTGAATGCCGGAGTTTCACTGGCGTCGTATGTATGCTGATAATGGGGGCCTGCAGGTATCTTAACTATTTTTTTTGTAGCAGGGCTCGGGTTCGGAGTTTTGAAAGAAGCCCGCATAAACCCACTGGGATCAAAGTAATTTACAGGGTCGCCGCTGCAATAGCAGTAGGAGTTTAGGTTGCCAGGAATGAAAGGGCTCATGATGTCAGGCGAGAGAAATCTCATAAATGCCGTGCTGTAAAATCTTCGTCCTTGGCCTAAAGCATATAAGCTGGAAAAGTATTTCATTTCGCCGTTGAAGTTTGTTAGAAGTGCCGGGTTGCTCCCGGTAGGGGAGTTTCCATACGGGGAATACGTGAAGGTCTCATCGAAGTCTGCGTTTCTTGCGCGTGTTGTGCTGGAGTGGTTGTCAGTCGAGATCAAAGTATTCTGTGTCTGCACGTCAGTATGCATAATTTCTGCGGCGGGGTAATGATGGCGAAGAACCCGTGTACTTTGTGTTGGTGTGGTCAAAGTTGAGAGGTGTTCTGAATTGTAGAAAAAAAAGTGTTTTTCTGTTGGGCCGTTGTTCATGGGTGATCTTCCTGTCAGGGGTTGTTCAGGTACTCTTGCATGTGTATGGCTGTTTTTAAACTGGCATTACTGTCAGTTTGATAATAGAAATTCTTTGTCAAAATACATGGTTTTGGAAGTGCCAGTCGGTTCCTGGCATCTTCGCGGCGAACCGTCGCTCCCGCAGGAAAATCGAATTGGCCACCGCCGCAGCCGCCACCGCATTCGCGGTGAACCCGCTCCTACATTGATCGGGGGGCTCACACCTCGTTGGTTCGGCACCGGCCATTGTAGGAGCGGGTTTACCCGCGAAAGGGCCGGGCCTGCTGGCCAATATCCCAGGCCAGTCACCGCCGCAGCCGCCACCGCGTTCGCGGGTGAACCCGCTCCTACACTGATCGATGGTGCTCACACATTGGTGGCTCGGCACCGCCTACCTGCTGCCCCCCTAAATCACCCCCCCACACCTTCGTCTGACAGTTACCGCTCGACTGCCAGGACACCGCTCGACATGAATGCCGACCAAACGCTCAAGCTCGCCCGACGCTTCATCGAACTCAGCCCCGACAAGCGCCGCCTGTTCCTCAAGGCGCTGCAGGGCGAGGGCATGGATTTTTCCGTGTTGCCGATCGCGCCCGGGGTGCAGGTGGCCGAGCGTGACCAGCTGTCGTACGCCCAGCGGCGCATGTGGTTCCTCTGGCAGCTCGACCCACAAGGTGCGGCGTACAACCTGCCCATGGCCGTGCGCCTGAATGGCCCGCTGGACCTGGCTGCCCTGCAGCATGCCTTCGATGCCCTGGTGGCCCGCCACGAAACCCTGCGCACCCGCTTTGTCGCCGACGGCGATGACGTGCGCCAGCAGGTCGATGCCAGCGCCGCCCCGTTGCAGCTGCAACAGGATGCCTTGGCCGGCCTTGACGAGGGTGCCCGTCAGGCCGCCATCGAAACCATCGCCGAAGCCGAAGCCCTGGCCCCCTTCGACCTGGCCAGCGGCCCGCTGCTGCGTGTACGCCTGCTGCAACTGGCGGCACAGGAGCACATTCTGCTGCTGACCCTGCACCACATCGTCGCCGACGGCTGGTCGATGAACGTGCTGATCGACGAATTCCTGCACCTGTACGACGCCGCCGTGGCCGGCAGCGAAGCCCGCCTGGAACCGCTGCCGATCCAGTACCGCGACTACGCCCTGTGGCAGCGCAGCTGGCTCCAGGCCGGTGAGCAGGAGCGCCAGCTGGCCTACTGGCAGGCGCGCCTGGGCGACGACCATTCACCGCTGGCGCTGCCACTGGACCGCAACCGCCAGGGCCGCCCCAGCTATCGCGGCGCGCGCTACGAGTTCCCCATCGCCGCCGATGTCGCCGAACGCCTGCGCGGTCTGGCACGCAAGCATAACGTCACCCTGTTCATGGTCCTGCTGGCCGCCTTCAAGCTGCTGCTGCAACGCTACAGTGGCCAGTCGGCGATCCGCGTCGGCGTGCCTATCGCCAACCGTAACCGCGCCGAAAGCCAAGGGCTGATCGGCTGCTTCATCAATACCCAGGTACTGCACACCGAAATCGACCCTTTGCTGGACATCGCCGGTCTGTTGCAGCGCGTGCGCGAAACCGCCGTGGGCGCGCAAAGCCATCAGGACCTGCCGTTCGAACAACTGGTCGAAGCCCTGGACCTGCCGCGCACCAGCGAAAGCCCGCTGTTCCGCGTGCTGTTCAACCACCAGGCGCAGGTGGCGGATGTGCAGGCCATCGAGACCCGCTCCGGCCTGAGCCTGGCGCCGGTCGTGCTGGCAAAGCACAGCGCCCGCTTCGACCTGGCGCTGGACACCCATGAGCGAGCGGGGCAGCTGCACGCAGCGTTCACCTATGCGACCGACGTGTTCGATGCGGCCACCGTCGAAGCCCTTGGCGAGCAGTGGCTGGCCCTGGTGCAGGCGTTGGCCGACGAGGCGGGTGGCGCAGTCGGCGAGCTGCCATTACCAGGCCTGGCTACTGCCATTGGCGCGCCTGCGCAGGCTGACGCAACGCTGCTGGTCCACCAGCGCTTTGCCGCCGCCGCCAAGCGCCACCCCGAGCGCACGGCGGTGATGGCTGCGGGCGAGCAGGCCAGCTTCGCCGAGCTCGATGCCCGCGCCGAGGCCATTGCAGGTCGGCTGGTGGAAGCCGGAGCAGGGCCGGACACACTGGTCGGCGTGCTGGCCAACCGCAGTGTCGGCATGCTCGCCAGTATCCTCGGCGCGCTCAAGGCCGGTGGCGCCTACCTGCCACTGGAGCCCGAGCAGCCGGCCGAACGCCTGGCCTACATGCTTGCCGACAGCGGCGCGCGCCTGCTGCTGGGGCCCGATGACTGGCAGGCCGAACTGCCCGAGGGTGTGCAGCGTCTGGACTGGACGCAAACCGGCAATGGCCGTGCCGCCCGCATCGTCCCGGCACCGGCCAACCTGGCCTACGTGATCTACACCTCCGGCACCACCGGCCAGCCCAAGGGCGTGGCGATCAGCCACGGCGCCCTGGCCAACTACGTCGAAGGCGTCAGCGCGCGTTTGCCGGTCGAGCGTATCCGCAGCATGGCCCAGGTCTCGACCCCGGCTGCCGACCTTGGCCACACCATGCTGTTCGGCGCCCTGTGCGGCGGACACACCCTGCATTTGCTGCTACGCGAGCAGGTGCTGGATGCCGAAGGCTTCGCCGCCTACCTGGCCGAGCACCAGGTAGACGCGCTGAAGATCGTACCGTCGCACCTGGAGGCCATGTTGGTGGCAGGTCGCTCGGCGCTGCCGGCACAGTGCCTGGTGCTCGGCGGCGAGGCCATCAGCCCGAGCCTGCTGGGCAAGGTCCGCAACCTGGCCCCGGCGCTCAAGGTGTTCAACCATTACGGCCCGACCGAGACCACCGTCGGTGTGCTGGTCGCCGAGCTGAACGAGCAGGCCAGCCTCGGCCAGCCGCTGGCCAACACCCGCGTCGCGGTGCTCGACCACTGCCTGCAACCCCTGCCGACCAAGGCCAAGGGTGAGCTGTATATCGGCGGCGCCGGCCTGGCCCGTGGCTACTTGAACCGCCCGGCACTCACCGCCGAGCGCTTCGTCCCCGACCCGAGCGGCAGCCACGGCCAACGCCTGTACCGCAGCGGTGACTGGGTACGCCAAGGCAGCGACCTGCAGTTTGCCGGGCGCATGGATGGCCAGGTGAAGATCCGTGGCTATCGCGTGGAACTGGCCGAAATCGAAAACCGGCTGCGTGCCCTGGATGGCGTTGCCAATGCCCTGGTTCGCGTGCATGGCCAGGCGCCGCAACTGCAACTGGCTGCCTGGCTGGTGCCCAGCCAGATGCCGGCCGACAGCCTGGCCTGGCAGGAATCGATCCGCGCCAGCCTCAAAAGCCTGCTGCCCGAGCATATGGTGCCGACCCACCTGATGGTGCTGGAGCACCTGCCGGTCACGGTCAACGGCAAGGTCGATGTCAAGGCGCTGCCGGAGCCCGTCGCCACCCAGGTGGCCTACCAGGCGCCGCAGACCCCGCTGCAAACGCAATTGGCGCAGATCTGGGCGCAAGTCCTGCAAGTACCGCAGGTAGGCCTGAGCGACAACTTCTTTGCCCTTGGCGGCCATTCGCTGCTGGCCACCCAGGCGGTATCGCGGATACGCAAGCAACTGGGCGTGGATATCCCGCTGCGCACCCTGTTCGACACCGTCGACCTGCAGGCCTTTGCCCAGGCTGTGGCCGAAGGCGAGCAGGGCGCGGGCCTGGACATCGAAATCCTCGACCGCCAGCAACCCCTGCCGGTGTCCCGTTCGCAAAACCGCCAGTGGCTGTTCTGGAAGCTCAACCCCGAAAGCCTGGCCTACAACACGCCGATGGCCGTGCGTATGCAGGGCCACCTCGACCGCGCCGCCGTGCAGGCCGCACTGGATGCCTTGGTGGCCCGCCATGAATCGTTGCGCACGGTGTTCGTCGAGGCCGACGGCCTGCCCTGGCAGCGCATCTTGCCGGCGGCCACGGTCCCGATCGCTTTCGAAGACCTCAGCGGCCAGGACCACGCCGCGCAGATGCGCAAGCTGGAAGCCGAAGCCTTCGTGCCGTTCGACCTGGAGCGCGGTCCGCTGCTGCGTGCCCGGCTGTTCAAGGTGCATGCACAGGAGCACCTGCTGTCGCTGACCTTGCACCATATCGTCTCCGATGGCTGGTCGATGAGCCTGCTGGTGCGCGAGTTCGCCGCCGGCTACAACGCCGCCGCCACGGGCCAGGCGCAAACCCTCGAGCCGCTGCCGGTGCAGTACGCCGATTTCGCCGCCTGGCAGCGCAAGTGGCTGGCCGAGGGGCAGATGCAGGCGCAGATCGGCTACTGGAAGGCCCGCCTGGAAGACGACTTCGAAGTGCTGGAACTGCCCGCCGATCGCATTCGCCCACAGGTCAAAAGCTACCAGGGCAGCCGCTTCGACGTGCGCCTGCCGCAGGCCCTCACCGAGCGCCTGCGGGCACTGGCGGTGGCATCCAACACCACGCTGTTCCATGTGTTCCTGGCGGCGTATGCCATCGTGCTGTCGCGCTACAGCCGCAAGGGCACGCTCAACATCGGCGTGCCGGTCACCAACCGCAATCGCCTGGAGCTGGAGGGGCTGATCGGCTTCTTCATCAACGTGGTGGTGGCCCGCATCAGTGTCGATGGCAGCCAGCCGTTCCCGCAGTTGCTGGCGGCGATCAAGGAAACCACCTTGCAGGCCCAGGCCAACAAGGATGTACCGTTCCTGGAGGTAGCCGAAGCGCTGTACCCGGAGCGCGACCAGGGCGTGAACCCGTTCTTCCAGGTGCTGTACAACCACCTGCGCGACCTTGGCGAGCAGGTTTCCAGCGATGCCTTGCACGGCCTGCAGGTCAAGGAAGTGGGCCTGCAGGAGCCGGGCGCGCAGTACGACATTTCGCTCAACACCCTGGAGCGCTCCGATGGCGTAACCGCTTCGTTCAACTATTCCACCGACCTGTTCGATGCCGCACGCATCGAGCGCATGGCCGGGCATTGGCAAGCACTGCTGCAAGCCATCTGCGCCGAACCGCAGCGCTGCATTGCCGAGCTGGACTTCCTCGGCAGTGTCGAACGCCAGCAGCTGACCTACGGCTGGAACCCGGCACCCCAGGCTGGCAGCGGCTTGTGCGCGCACCAGTTGCTGGAGCGCCAGGCGCGTGAGCGGCCGGATGCGCTGGCGCTGATCTTCGACGACCAGCAGATGACCTATGCCGAACTGGACCGCAGCAGCAACCAGCTGGCCCACCGCCTGCGGGCGCTGGGCGTGGGGCCGGATTGCCTGGTCGGCGTGGCCGTCGAGCGCGGCCTGGGCATGGCCCTGGCGCTGGTCGCCATTCACAAGGCAGGTGGCGCTTACGTGCCGCTGGACCCGGACTACCCGCAAGAGCGTCTGGCCTACATGGTCGAGGACAGCAACATCGGCCTGCTGCTGGCCGACGCGCCCTCGCGTGAGCGCCTGCAAGCGGGCAAGCAACTGCCCTGCGTGGTACTGGAACCGGGCACCGAGTGGCTGCATGCCTGGCCCGCCGAGCCGCTGGCCAACCTGGCTGCACCGCACAACCTCGCCTATGTCATCTACACCTCCGGCTCCACCGGCATGCCCAAGGGCGTGGCCATCGACCACCAGGCCCTGTCGGTGTTCTGCCAGGTGGCCGGCGACTATTCGCGCCTCAGCCCGGATGATCGAGTGCTGCAGTTCGCCACCGTCAGCTTCGACGGCTTCATCGAGCAGTTCTTCCCGCCGCTGGCCCAAGGCGCCTGTGTGGTGCTGCGCGACCTGCGGCTGTGGGACACCGCCACCCTGCTGGACGAGATCAACCGCCACGGCGTGACCGTGGCCGACCTGCCGGCGGCCTATTGGCGCCTGCTGGCGCTGGAGCGCCGAGCCCCCGAGGCCTATGGCCGGCTGAAACAGATTCACGTGGGGGGTGAGGCGGTGCCGGAAGATGCCCTGCGCGCCTGGCTGGCCGATGGCCCGCCAGCGGTGCGTCTGCTGAACACCTACGGCCCGACCGAAGCCACCGTGGTCGCCACCACCTACGACTGCTCGCAGATGACCGTGGAGCAGGTCAGCCAGGGTGGCGTGCCGATCGGCCGTGCCTTGCCGGGGCGTACCTTGCATGCCCTGGACGACGGCCTGGCGCCGACACCGGTAGGCGTGCCCGGCGAGCTGTTCATTGGCGGGGCAGGGTGCCTGGCGCGCGGTTATCACCAGCGGCCGTCACTCACCGCCGAGCGTTTCATCCCCGACCCGTTCGACCCGGTTGGCGGTGGCCGTCTGTACCGCACCGGCGACCTCGGCTGTTATGACGAAAACGGTCAGCTGGCCTATCGCGGCCGGGTCGACCACCAGGTGAAGGTGCGCGGCTTCCGTATCGAGCTGGGCGAGATCGAGCAGTACCTGCGGGCGCACCCGGACGTACGCGAAGCCACCGTGCTGGCCATCGACCTGCCCAGTGGCAAGCAGCTGTGCGCCTACGCGGTGCCGGCCGAAGGCTACCGCGGCGATCTGCGCCTGGCCTTGAAGCAGTACCTCAAGGCCAGGCTGCCGGACTACATGATCCCGGCCTACCTGGTGACACTGCCGAGCATGCCGCTGACCCCCAGCGGCAAACTCGACCGCAAGGCCCTGCCGCTACCCGACCCGAACCAGCCACAGCATGACTACCAGGCGCCGCAGACCGAGCGGCAACAGCAGCTGGCGAGCATCTGGGCGCAGTTGCTCAACGTTGCCCGGGTCGGCCTGAACGACAACTTCTTCGAGCTGGGCGGCCACTCCTTGCTGGCGGCCCAGGCCGTGTCGCGGATCAACGTCGAGTTGGGGCTCGACATCCCCCTGCGGCTGATCTTCAGCCACCCCGAATTGCGCGCGTTCGCCCAGGCGCTGGACGAACAGGGCCTGTCGCTCTCCGACGACGGCCTGAGCGATATCGAACAAATGATGAATGCATTCACAGAGGCCTGACATGGAACTCACTGCCGCACAACGCATCGCCCAACGTTTCGTTGGCCTCCCCGTGGAACAACGCCAGCAGATCCTGGAAAAGATGCAGGCCAGCGGGCAGAGCTTCCGCCTGCTGCCCATCGTGCCTGCGCGCCAGGGCCTGGCGCGTATTCCGCTGTCTTACGCCCAGCAGCGTCTGCTGTTTCTCTGGCAGCTGGAGCCCGACAGCCCGGCCTACAACGTGCCGATGGCGGTACGCCTGAAGGGCGCCCTGGACCAGGCGGTGCTGCAACAGGCGCTGGATGCGCTGGTGCAACGCCACGAGTCGCTGCGCACGCGCTTCGCCTCGGAGGAGGGCGAGTTCCACCAGGAAATCCTTGAGCACTGCCCGCTGGCGCTGGAACTGGTGATGTTCGACGGTGCCGCCGATGAGGCAGCGCTGAGCGTGGCCGTGGACGCGGCCCTCAAGCAGCCCTTCGACCTGCTGACCGGTCCGCTGCTGCGGGTGACCCTGCTGCGCGTGGCCGCCGATCACCACGTGCTGGCGCTGAGCATGCACCACATCATCTCCGACGGCTGGTCCAGCGATGTGCTGGTGCAGGAATTCATCCAGCTGTACAGCGCCCTGGCCGAAGGCCGGCAGGCCGAGTTGCCGGCGTTGCCGATCCAGTACGCCGACTACGCCATCTGGCAGCGCGCCTGGCTTGAGGCCGGTGAAGCGCAGCGCCAGCTGGCCTACTGGCAGGCCCAGCTGGGCGACGAGCAGCCGGTGCTGAGCCTGCCGCTGGACTTCGAGCGCCCGGCCACGCCCAGCCAGCGTGGCGCGGTGGTGCGCGTGGACATCGGCGCCGAGCAGGCCGAGGCCCTGCGCAGCCAGGCGCGCAAGGGTGGCCACACGTTATTCGTGCTGGTACTGGCGGCCATGGCGGTGGTGTTGTCGCGCTACAGCGGCCAGGCTGATATCCGCATCGGTGCTCCGAACGCCGGGCGCAACCGCAAGGAGCTGGAAGGCCTGATCGGCTTCTTCATCAACACCCAGGTGTTGCGTGTGCAGGTGGACGAGCGCGCCACCTTCGCCGCGTTGCTGGAGCAGGTCAAAGACGTGATCGGCGGCGCCCAGTCGCACCAGGAACTGCCGTTCGAGCACCTGGTCGATGCCTTGCTGCCTGAGCGCAACCTGGCCCACAACCCGCTGTTCCAGTTCAAGATCAACCAGCACGTGGCCGCCAGCGATACAGGGCGCAGGCGCCTGGGCGCGCTGGAGGTGGAAGGTTTTGCCCGTGATGGTGGCGATGCCCGCTTCGACCTGGCGTTCGACTTCTCCGACAAGGCTGACGGCATCGAAGGCTACTTCACCTATGCCACCGACCTGTTCGAACAGGCCACCATCGAACGCATGGCCGCTTCGCTGCGCCAGGTGCTGGATGCGCTGATCCGCGACCCGCAGCAGGCGATCGTCGATAGCCCGCAAGTAGCGACGCTGCTGCCAGCGGCCACGCAGGCCTACCCGCACGGCAACTTCCTAGCCCTGTGGCGCCAGGCACTGGCGCAAGGCCAGGCCCACGGCGGTGTGCGTGCCGGTGACCGGTTCATGACCCAGGCCGGGCTGGAGGCGGCGTCCAACCGCCTGGCCGACTACCTGCGCCAGCACGGCGTCGGTGCCGGCAGCATCGTTGCCCTGTGCCTGCCACGCTCCATCGATTGGATCAGCGCCTTGCTCGCAGTGCTCAAGACCGGTGCCGCCTACCTGCCGCTGGACACCCAGCAACCGCAGGAGCGCCTGCAACAACTGGTTGCCGACAGTGGCGCCGCCGTGCTGATGCACGAACCGGGCGACCTGCGCTTTGCTGGCCTGGACGGCGTGCAGCTGATTGCCTGCGATCACACCGCCTGGGCTACCTGCAGTGACAGCCCGGTCGAAGTGGCCATCGCCGCCGAACAACCGGCCTATCTGATCTACACCTCGGGCTCGACCGGCCAGCCGAAAGGCGTGGTGGTCAGCCACGGCGCACTTGCCAGCTACATTCAGGCGGTGCTGGAGCGCCTGCAACTGCCGGCCGCAGCGAGCATGGCGATGGTCTCCACCACCGCGGCCGACCTGGGCCACACCGTGCTGTTCGGTGCCCTGGCCTCGGGCCGCCTGCTGCACCTGCTACCGCAGGAACTGGCGTTCGACCCGGATGGCTTCGCCAGCTACATGGCGCAGCACCAGGTCGGCGTGCTCAAGCTGGTGCCGAGCCACCTGCAAGGGCTGCTGCAAGCGGCTCGCGCCGCCGATGTGCTGCCCGCCGAAGCGCTGATCCTGGGGGGCGAGGCATGCAGTTGGGGCTTGTTGGAAAAGGTCCGCGAGCTGCGCCCGGCCTGCCGGGTCATCAACCACTACGGCCCGACCGAAACCACTGTCGGCGTGCTCACCTTCGAGCCGGGTCAGCCGCTGCCAGGTTGCCGCACGGTGCCGGTCGGGCGCCCGCTGGGCAACGCCTGCGCCCAGGTGCTGGATGGCTACCTCAACCCGTTGGCGGCGCAGGTGCCCGGTGAGCTTTACCTGGGCGGGCAAGGCGTCGCCCAGGGCTACCTGGGCCAGCCAGCGTTGACCGCCGAACGCTTCGTGCCGACCGAGGGTGGTGCCCGCTTGTACCGCACCGGCGACCGCGCGCGGCTCACTGCCGATGGCCTGGTCGAGTTCATTGGCCGTGCTGACGACCAGGTGAAAATCCGTGGTTATCGTGTGGAGCCGGGTGAAGTCGGCCGGGTGCTGGCCGGCCTGCCCGGTGTCAGCGAGGCCGTGGTACTGGCCTTGCCGCTGGAGGGCGACGCCGAGCGCCTGCAACTGGTGGCTTACGGGGTGGCTGATGCGGGTGTGACCGTGCAGCAACTGCAGGCGCAATTGCAGGCGCGCCTGCCGGACTACATGGTGCCGGCGCAGATATTGCTGCTGGAGCGCCTGCCACTGACTGCCAACGGCAAGCTCGACAAGCGCGCCTTGCCGGCACCGGGCGCGGTCAGCCGTGGCTATGTGGCGCCGCAAGGCGATATCGAGGAAAAGCTGGCCGGAGTGTGGGCCGATGTGCTCAAGCTGGAGCAGGTCGGCAGCACCGACAACTTCTTCGAACTGGGCGGCGACTCGATCCTCAGCCTGCAGATCATCGCCCGGGCCAAACGCCAGGGCATCAGGATCACCCCCAAGCAGCTGTTCGAACAACAGACCATCGCCCAGCTGGCCCAGGTAGCCAAGCGCATCGAGCCCAAGCAAGCGGTTGCGGCCGCAGCCGTGGACACCGCCACCAGCGGTGAGGTGGCATTGCTGCCGGCCCAGGCGCGTTTCTTCGAGATGGAGATCGCCCAGCCGGCGCACTGGAACCAGTCGGTGCTGCTCAAGCCGGCCAGCCCGGTGCAGGTGCAACACCTGGAGGCAGCCCTGCGCGCCGTGGTCGAGCAGCACGATGCCCTGCGCCTGCGCTTCAGCCGTGGCGAAAGCCAGTGGCAGGCGCGCTTCCAGCCGCTGGACAATGCACCACTGCTGCGCCAGCGCAACCTGGCCGCACTGAATGAACTGGACGCCGCCGGCAACCAGGTACAGGCCAGCCTGAACCTGGAGCACGGGCCGCTGCTGCGCGCCGAACTGTTCGACTTCGCCGATGGCCAACAGCGTCTGCTACTGGTAGTCCATCACCTGGTGGTCGACGGCGTGTCGTGGCGGGTATTGCTGGAAGACCTGCAAGCGGCCTACCGGCAACTGCTGAACGGCCAGGCCGTGAGTCTGCCCGCCAAGACCACCTCGGTAAAAACCTGGGCCGAGCGCCTGGTCAGCCATGCCGGCAGCCCGGCGCTGCATGCACAGCGCGACTACTGGCTGCAGGCCCTGGCCGGCGACCACGGCGAACTGCCGCGTGACAACCCGCAGGGCAGCCTGGCCAACACCCATGCCCGCTCCGCCGCCACGCGGCTGGATGCCGAGCGCACCGCCAAGCTGCTGAAACAGGCCCCGGCGGCCTACCGCACGCAGATCAACGACCTGCTGCTGACCGCGCTGGCGCGCACCCTGTGCCAGTGGAGCGCACGGGACAACGTGCAGGTACTGCTGGAAGGCCATGGCCGCGAAGACCTGTTCGACGACCTCGACCTCAGCCGCACCGTGGGCTGGTTCACCAGCCTGTTCCCGGTGCGCCTCACACCCGCCCAGGACCTTGGCCAGTCGATCAAGGCGATCAAGGAGCAACTGCGCGGCGTGCCGGACAGAGGCCTCGGCTACGGCCTGTTGCGCTACTTCGGCGATGCTGAAGTGCGTGACCGGCTCGAGCGTGCCACCCAGGCCCGTGTCACCTTCAACTACCTGGGCCAGTTCGATACCAGCTTCGATGCCGAGGCCGGCACCCTGTTCACCCCGAGCGGGGAAAGTGCAGGCCGTACCCAATGTGCCGGCGCACAGCTGGGCAACTGGCTGAGCATCACCGGCCAGGTGTACGGCGGCGAGTTGTTCCTGGAGTGGACCTACAGCGCCGACGTTCATCACCCGGCCACCATCGAGAAGCTGGCCCAGGCCTACGGACAGGCCTTGGCAGAGCTGGTCGAGCACTGCTGCGATACCCGGCACCAGGGCGTGACACCGTCGGACTTCCCGCTGGCCGCGCTGACCCAGGCGCAACTGGACAGCCTGCCGCTGGAGCCCGGGCAGATCGCCGACCTGTACCCGCTGTCACCCATGCAGCAGGGCATGTTGTTCCACACCCTTTACGACCAGCAGGCCGGCAACTACATCAACCAGCTGCGCGTGGATGTGGACGGGCTGGATGTGCAGCGTTTCCAGCAGGCCTGGCAGGCCACGCTCGATGCCCACGACATCCTGCGCAGCGGTTTCATCCTGCAAGGCGAGCTGGAGCAGGCCGTGCAGGTGGTACGCAAGGCCGTCGAACTGCCGTGCAGCGAGCACGACTGGCGTGGCCAGCCGGCGCTGGAGCAGGCATTGCAGGCACTGGCCGAGGGTGAGCGCCAGCGCGGCTTCGACCTGTCTGCCGCGCCGCTGCTGCGCCTGGTACTGGTGCGCACGGGCGATACCCGCCACCACCTGATCTATACCAACCATCACATCCTCATGGACGGCTGGAGCACCTCGCGCCTGTTGGGTGAAGTGCTGCAGCGCTATGCCGGCCTGGCGCCGCAGGCCCAGGCCACGCACTACCGCGACTACATCGCCTGGCTGCAGGGCCAGGACGCGGCCGTTGCCGAAGCCTTCTGGAAAGGCCAGCTTGCGGCCCTGGACGAGCCGACCCGTCTGGCCCAGGCCATCGCCGGCAGCGCAGGCGCAAACGGCAGCGGCCATGGCGACCACCGCCTGGCCTTCGACCGCGAGCAGACCGCACGCATCGAAGCCTTCGCCCGGGCCAACCGGGTCACGGTCAACACTCTGGTGCAATCGGCCTGGCTGCTGCTGTTGCAGCGCTGCACCGGCCAGGCCAGCGTGTGCTTCGGCGCCACGGTCGCCGGCCGCCCGGCAGACCTGCCGGGCGTAGAGGAGCAGATCGGCCTGTTCATCAACACCTTGCCGGTGATTGGCGCCCCGCGTGCCGAGCAGACCGTGGCCGAATGGATCGGCCAGGTGCAGGCCGGCAACCTGGCCGTGCGCGAGTTCGAGCATACCCCGCTGTACGACGTGCAGCGCTGGGCGGGGCAGGGCGGTGACGCCTTGTTCGACAGCATCCTGGTGTTCGAGAACTACCCGGTGGCCGAGGCGCTGCAACAGGGCGCGCCCGGTGGCCTGCGCTTCGGCGACGTGTCCGTGCAGGAGCAGACCAACTACCCGCTGACCCTGGTGGTGGAACTGGGCACCACGCTGTCGATGCAGTACAGCCACGACCGTGCGCTGTGGAGCGACGAGAGCATTGGCCGCCTGGCTGGCTACTTTGCCAACCTGCTGCAGGCGCTGGTGGAGAATGCCGACGCGGTGGTGGGCGAGCTGCCAATGCTGGGCCTGCCAGAACAGCAGCAAATGGTCGAAGGCTGGAACGAAACCCAGGCGCCGTACCCGCACGAGCGCAGCATCCACCAGCTGATCGAAGCCCAGGTGTTCGCCACCCCGGACGCCCCGGCGCTGGCCTTTGGCGAGCAGACCCTGAGCTATGCCGAGCTCAACCGCCGTGGCAACCAGCTGGCGCACAAGCTGCGCGAGCAGGGCGTGGGCCCGGACGTGCTGGTGGGCATCGCCATGGAGCGCAGCCTGGAGATGGTCATCGGCCTGCTGGGCATCGTGAAGGCCGGTGGCGCCTATGTGCCGCTGGACCCGGAGTACCCCCAGGACCGCCTGAGCTACATGTTCGAGGACAGCGGCATCGCCTTGCTGCTGACCCAGTCGCACTTGCACCAAGCCCTGCCGATCCCGGCCGGCTTGCGCAGCCTGGACCTGGATACCGAGAACCTCGACGGCTACAGCGATGCCAACCTGAACATCGACGTGGCGCCGCTGAACCTCGCCTACGTGATCTACACCTCCGGCTCCACCGGTCGCCCGAAGGGCGCTGGCAACAGCCATCAGGCGCTGGTCAACCGCCTGTGGTGGATGCAGAAGGCCTACGGCCTGGACGCCAGCGACAGCGTGCTGCAGAAAACCCCGTTCAGCTTCGACGTGTCGGTGTGGGAGTTCTTCTGGCCGCTGATGACCGGGGCACGCCTGGTGGTGGCCCAGCCGGGCGCGCACCGCGACCCGCAGCTACTGGTGGAAACCATCAACCATTACGGCATCAGCACGCTGCACTTCGTGCCGTCGATGCTGCAGGCGTTCATGACCCACGAAGCGGTCGAAAGCTGCGTCAGCCTCAAGCGCGTGGTGTGCAGCGGTGAAGCACTGCCGGCCGAGCTGGCCCGCCAGACCCTGCAGCGCCTGCCGGCGGCGGGCCTGTACAACCTGTACGGCCCGACCGAAGCGGCGATCGACGTCACCCACTGGACCTGCCAGCCGGACGAAAGCATCAGCGTGCCGATCGGCCAGCCGATCGACAACCTCAAGACCCACATCCTCGAAGGCAGCCTGCAACCGGCGGTACGCGGCAGTGCCGGCGAGCTGTACCTCGGCGGTGTCGGCCTGGCCCGTGGTTACCACCAGCGCCCGGCGCTGACTGCCGAACGCTTCGTGCCGGATCCGTTCAGCGACAATGGCGGGCGCCTGTACCGCACCGGCGACCTGGCGCGCTACCGCGCCGATGGTGTGATCGACTACGCCGGGCGCATCGACCACCAGGTGAAGATCCGCGGCCTGCGCATCGAACTGGGCGAGATCGAGGCGCGCCTGCTGGAGCTGCCGAGCGTGCAGGAAGCCGTGGTGTTGGCCTTGGACGGGCCAAGCGGCAAGCAGCTGGTGGGTTATGTGGTGCCTGCCGACAGCTCGCAAGACGAAGGTGCATTGCGCGACAGCCTGCGCGAGGCGCTGAAGGCCGGTTTGCCGGACTACATGGTGCCGGCGCACCTGCTGCTGCTTGGCAAACTGCCAGTTACGCCGAACGGCAAGCTGGACCGCAAGGCCCTGCCGCAGCCGGATGCCAGTCAGTTGCAGGGCGAGTACATCGCGCCCCAGAGCGATCTGGAGCAGCAGATCGCGGCGATTTGGGCGGATGTGCTGAAGCTGGAGCGGGTCGGGCTGAGCGACAACTTCTTCCAGCTTGGCGGGCATTCCCTGCTCGCCACGCAAGCGGTGGCGCGCCTGCAGATGGAACTGGGTGCGGATACACCCCTGGCCCTGATTTTCCAGACCGACAACCTTGGTGACTACGCCGCCGCCGTCAGCGCAGCTATTACCGAATGCACGGCAGACCTGGACGAGTTCCACGATTTCATGAATGAGCTTGAGGCAGTTTGAGATGAGCACCGATAACCGCAACACCGATCTGGTTCACCGCTTCATTCGGCTGCCGCTCGAGCAGCGCAAGCTGTTTCTGGAAAAGCTGGCATCCAAGGGTGGCAGCCTGGCGCAACTGCCCATTCCGCAGGTGCGCGGAGACTTCGAGCAGCTGCCGCTTTCCTACGCCCAGCTACGCCAGTGGTTCCTATGGAAGCTGGACCCGGCGAGCGCGGTGTATAACATTTCCTCGGCCTTGCGGTTCAAGGGGAGCCTGGACCGGGCAGCCCTGCAGCGAGCCTTCGACAGCCTGCTGGCCAGGCACGATGCGCTGCGTACCACCTTCCACCAACAGGACGGGCAGGTGCAGCAGGTGGTTCACCCACACCTTGCGTTGACGGTGACCTATGAACAGCTGAATGGGGCAGGCGAGGAGGCCTTGCGCGAGCAAGTGGAGCACGAGGCACGTCAAGGCTTCGACCTGGAGCATGGGCCGCTGCTGAGGGTAAAACTGCTGGCGCGCGATGCGCACGAGCACGTGCTGGTGCTGACCCTCCATCACATCATTGCCGATGGCTGGTCCATGTCGTTGATGGTGGAAGAGCTCATGCGTCTGTATGAGGCCTATAGCCAGGGCGGTGATGTGCAGCTGCCCGCGCTGCCCATCCAGTACACCGACTACGCCATCTGGCAGCGTAGCTGGATGGAGGCCGGTGAGCAGGCACGGCAACTGGCCTACTGGACCGCGCGACTGGGTGGCGAGGACACGGTACTGGAAATGCCGATGGACCGCCCGCGACCAGCGGTCAGCAGCCTCAAGGGAGGGCGGCTTGCTATTGACTTGCAGGAACAGCAGGCGCGTGCGCTCAAGCAGTTCGCCCAGCAACAGGGTGTAACGCCGTTCATGCTGCTGCTGGCCAGCTTCCAGGTCCTGTTGCACCGCTATTCGGGGCAGGCTGATATCCGCGTCGGCGTGCCGGTAGCCAACCGTAACCGGGTGGAAACAGAACGCCTGATCGGCCTGTTCGTCAACACTCAGATACTGCGGGCCGAGTTCGACGTGCAGATGACCTTCACGGATTTCCTGGGTCAGGTCAAACAGCGTGTGGTCGAGGCTCAGGCCCATCAAGACCTGCCGTTCGAGCAACTGGTGGAGGCCCTGCAACCAGAGCGCAGCCTTAACCACAGCCCGCTGTTCCAGGTGATGTTCAACCATCAGACCCAGGCCAGGGGCGAGCGCCGCAGTCTGCCGGGGCTGGAACTGGAAGCTGTGGCGTGGGACAACCACACGGCCAAGTTCGACCTGACCCTGGAAACCTTCGAACACGAAACCGGTATCGGCGCTGCACTGGTCTATGCCACCGACCTGTTCGATGCCTCGACTGCCTGCAGCCTGGCCCGACACTGGCAGAACCTGCTGACGGCCATCGTCGAGCAGCCCACCCAGCGCATCGCAGACCTGGCCCTGCTGGACGCCAATGAGTACCGGCAGATCATCGAAGACTGGAACGCTACCCAGGCCAGCTACCCGAATGCCAGTTGCATCCACCAGCTGTTCGAGGCGCAAGTGGCGAAAGCCCCGGATGCCCCGGCGCTGATCTTCGGCGAGCAGACGCTGAGCTATGCCGCCCTCAACCGCCGGGCCAACCAGTTGGCGCACAAGCTACGCGAGCAGGGGGTTGGCCCGGATGTGCTGGTGGGCATCGCCATGCAGCGCACCCTGGAAATGGTCGTCGGCCTGCTGGCTATTCTCAAGGCGGGTGGCGCCTACGTGCCGCTGGACCCGGAATACCCGCAGGACCGCCTGGAATACATGCTCGAAGACAGTCAGGCGATCCTGCTGCTGTCGGAGACCAGCCTGATTGCCCGATTGCCCGGGCAGTTCCAGTCGCGCACGCTGCTGCTCGACCAGCTGTCGCTGGAAGGCTACCCGGACACCGACCTGACCTGTGTGACCAGCCCTCGCAACCTTATCTACTGCATCTACACATCAGGCTCGACGGGCAAGCCCAAGGGCGTGCAGGTCGAGCACCGCAGCGTGGCGGCGCTGATCGGCTGGTCGCTGTCGGTTTACAGCCAGGCAGACCTGTGTGGCGTGCTGTTCTCCACCTCGATCTGCTTCGACTTGTCGGTCTGGGAGCTGTTCGTCACCCTGTCGGCCGGTGGCTATGCGGTGCTGGCTGCCAATGCCCTCGAGCTACCGAACCTGGCTGCCAAGGACCGGGTGCGGCTGGTGAACACTGTGCCGTCGGCGATCAAACAGTTGTGCGAAACCGGCAGCATTCCGCCGTCGGTCAAAACCATCAACCTCTGCGGCGAGGCGCTGAAGCAGTCGATCGTCGACGACCTCTATCACCTGGAGCATGTGAGTGATGTGTACGACCTGTATGGCCCGTCCGAAGACACGACCTATTCCACCTGCACGCTGAGGGCGGCCGGTGGTAAGGCCAACATCGGCCGGCCTTTGCACAACAGTGCTGCCTACGTGTTGAGCGGTGCACTGCAACCGGTGCCGGTGGGCGTCGTCGGTGAGTTGTACCTGGCCGGTGCCGGTTTGGCCCGTGGTTACCTGAGGCGCCCGGGGCTCAGCGCCGAGCGCTTCATTCCCAACCCCTTCGATGCGCAGGGCGGGCGCATCTACCGGACCGGTGACCTGGCCCGTTATCGGCCTGATGGTGTGCTGGAGTACGTCGGCCGGGTGGACCATCAGGTGAAAGTCCGCGGCTTCCGCATCGAACTGGGCGAGATCGAGGTGCGCCTGCAGCAGGAGGCTGTGCGCGAAGCCGTGGTCATGGCCGTTGACGGGCCCGCTGGCCAGCACCTGGTGGCCTATGTGGTGCCTGCCGATGCTGGCGTGATGGTCGATGCCGCTGCGCAATCGTTCCTGCGTGACCACCTGCGCGCTGCATTGAGGAAACACCTGCCGGAATACATGGTGCCTTCCTACCTGTTGCTGCTCGACAAGCTTCCACTGACACCAAACGGCAAGCTGGACCGCAAGGCGCTGCCACGCCCGGACGTTGCCCTGCCGGAAGAAGCCCATGTGCCGCCGCGCACTCCCTTGCAACAGCAGGTGGCCGCCATCTGGGCAGATGTGCTGAAAGTCGAACGGGTTGGCCTGGGTGACAACTTCTTCCTGCTGGGTGGGCACTCGCTGATCGCAACCCAGGTAACCAGTCGGGTCCAGGAACAGGCCGGGCTGCCGGTCAGTCTGAAGGCGCTGTTCGAATACCCCGATCTGGGCGACTACTGCGCGCAGCTTGAGCAGCTCATGCCACAGGTAGACCCCGTTCAGAATGAACTGGCTAAATCCCTGGAGGCCCTGAAACGTCTAACTACGGAGGAAATTGAAAAGCTGGTTTCTTAGGAGATTTTGACTGTGCAAGAGCTGCTTGAGTCTGTAAAGCTACTGTCCACCAAAGAGCGCCAGGCCCTGGCAGCCTTGCTCAAGCAACAGGGGGTGAACCTGTATGGCGTCACCCCGATCTTCAAGCGTGAGCCTGAAGCGTCGCCGCCCCTCTCCTATGCCCAGCAGCGGCAATGGTTTCTCTGGCAACTGGAGCCTGCCGCATCGATCTATAACCTACCAGCGGCCTTGCGCCTGCAAGGTCATCTGGATGTCGAGGCGTTGCAGCGCAGTTTCGATGCGCTGATTGCCCGCCACGAAACCCTGCGCACCACCTTCAGCGAAGAAGGGCAGGGCGCCGTACAGGTCATTCACCCCGAACACACTCTGGCGCTGGATATCCAGACGCTGCAATGCGCCGACGAAACCAAGGTGCGTGAGCAGGTGGAAGCCGAGGCACGCCGCCCGTTCGATCTCCAGCAGGGGCCACTGCTGCGGGGCAAGTTGCTGCGCCTGGGCCAGAACGAGCATGTGCTGGTCGTGACCATGCATCACATCGTGTCCGATGGCTGGTCGATGCCGCTGATGATCGATGAGTTGATGCAGCTGTATGCGGGTTACAGCCAAGGCCAGGAGGTGCAGTTGCCGACGCTGCCGGTCCAGTATGCCGACTATGCGATCTGGCAACGCCAGTGGATGGAAGCGGGCGAACAGGAACGGCAACTGGCGTACTGGAAGGCACAGCTTGGCGATGAGCAGCCAGTGCTCGAATTACCGACCGATCGCCCCCGTGCTGTGTCCAGTAGCCACCGAGGCGCCCGGCATGAGGTTCGGCTGCCCGAGGCCCTGGTGCATTCGCTCAGGCAGTTGGCCCAGCGTCAGGGCGCAACACTGTTCATGTTGCTGTTGGCCAGTTTCCAGACCCTGCTGCACCGCTATTCCGGGCAGTCGGACATCCGTGTCGGGGTCCCGGTTGCCAACCGCAACCGGGTGGAAACCGAACGGCTGATCGGCTTTTTCGTCAATACCCAGGTATTGCGCGCCGAGTTCGATCTGCAGATGACCTTCAGTGACCTGCTGGCGCAGGTCAAACAGCGTGCGCTGGGCGCGCAGAGCCACCAGGACCTGCCATTCGAGCAGTTGGTGGATGCCCTTCAGCCCGAACGGAGCCTGAGCCACAGCCCATTGTTCCAGGTGATGTACAACCACCAGATGCAGGCCAAGGGCAAGCAGCGCAGCGTGCCGGGGCTGCAGGTGGAGGGGTTGACCTGGGACCACGACACGGCCAAGTTCGACCTGACCCTGGACACCTTTGAATACGAGCACAGCCTCGGCGCTGCCCTGAGTTACGCGACCGACCTGTTCGATGCCGCGACCATCGAACAGATGGCACAACACTGGGTGAACCTGCTGGAGGCGATCGTGCGCCAGCCCGGGCAGCGCGTAGTCGATCTGCCGCTGGTCAGCCTGGCGCAGCAGGATCAGACCGTGCAGGCCTGGAACCCGGCCTTGACGCATTTCCCAGGCGAGCAGCCCCTTCATCAACTGATCGAGGCCCAGGTCCAAGCCGCTCCGAATGCGGTGGCGCTGGTCTGCCGCGAGCAGACCCTGAGTTACGCCGAGCTCAACCGACGGGCCAACCAGTTGGCGCACAAACTGCTGGAGCTGGGTGCCGGGCCGGATGTGCTGGTTGGCCTGGCCGTTGAGCGCAGCCTTGAGATGGTCATCGGCCTGCTGGGCATTCTCAAGGCGGGCGCTGCCTACGTGCCACTCGACCCGGAGTATCCACAGGACCGCCTCAGCTACCTGTTCGAGGACAGCGGCATACGCCTGTTGCTGACCCAGCAGCACCTGCGTGACGCGCTGCCAGTGCCGGCAGGCGTGCATACGCTTGTGCTGGACGGTGATACCGAGCTGGCCGGCTACAGCGAAGCCAACCCCGTCTGCCGGGTGAACGCGGACAACCTGGCTTATGTGATCTACACCTCGGGCTCTACCGGCAAGCCCAAAGGGACGCTGCTGCCGCATCGGAACGTGGTGCGGCTGTTTGCAGCTACCCGCCACTGGTTCCATTTCGACGCCAGTGACGTATGGACGGTGTTCCACTCCTACGCCTTCGACTTCTCGGTATGGGAGCTGTATGGCGCGTTGCTGTATGGCGGCCGAGCGGTCATCGTGCCCAAGGATGTGGCACGCTCCAGCGAAGACTTCCATGCCTTGCTGGTACGTGAGCAGGTTACCGTACTCAATCAGACGCCATCAGCCTTCAAGCCGCTTGTCCCGGTTGCCTGCGAGGCGGCGAAGGCCGGCCAGGGCCTGAACCTGCGGTACGTGGTGTTTGGCGGCGAAGCCCTGGAGGTGAGCAGCCTCAAGCCTTGGTTCGACGTGTTTGGTGACTGCACGCCGCGCATGATCAACATGTACGGCATTACCGAAACAACCGTGCACGTGACCTACCGGCCGATCACCCTCGAAGACTTGCAAAAGGGCGCCAGCAGCCCGATCGGCGAGGTGATTCCCGACCTGTCGTGGTACCTGCTCGATGCGGCATTGAACCCGATCATGCCGGGCTGCACAGGTGAAATGCTGATTGGCCAGGCGGGCCTGGCGCGGGGTTACCACGGTCGCCCCGGGTTGACCGCCGAGCGCTTCGTGCCAGACCCCTTCGATGACAACGGTGGCCGCCTTTACCGTTCGGGCGACCTGGCCCGTTACCGTACCGACGGGGTCATCGAATACATCGGGCGTATCGACCATCAGGTGAAGATTCGCGGTTTCCGTATTGAACTGGGTGAGGTCGAAGCACGCTTGCTCGAACAACCTGCGGTGCGCCAGGTAGCGGTGCTGGCGGTGGATGGCGCCAGTGGCAAGCAACTGGTGGGCTACGTGGTACCCGTCGACGCTGGCATGCTGCAGGGGGCTGAACAGCAGGCCGTGTTGCGTGACAGCCTGCGCGCCGAACTGAAGGCCAGCCTGCCTGAACACATGGTGCCCGCGCATCTGCTGTTCCTGGAGCAGCTGCCACTGACCGCTAACGGCAAGCTCGACCGCAAGGCCCTGCCGGCGCCGGACGCCAGCTTGCTGCAGGGTGAATACCTCGCGCCGCAAACCGAGCTGGAGCAGCAGATCGCGGCGATCTGGGCCGATGTATTGAAGTTGGAGAAGGTTGGCCTTGCCGATAACTTCTTCGAGTTGGGCGGCGACTCGATCATGTCGCTGCAGGTGGTCAGCCGTGCTCGTCAGCTGGACATCCAGTTCACCCCCAAGGAGCTGTTCCAGTACCAGACTGTGCAGGGGCTGGCGGCGATTGCACGACGAAACACCGGTACTGCAATCGATCAAGGGCGGGTGGAAGGCAGCATGCCGCTGACTCCGATCCAGCACTGGTTCTTCGAATCGGACATCGTCGAGCGGCATCACTGGAACCAGTCGGTGATGCTGCGCGCCAGCGAGACGCTGGATGAACACCACCTGCAAGCAGCGTTGCAATCGCTGGTCGAACACCACGATGCACTACGCCTGCAGTTCGTCCAGGAGCATGGCCGTTGGCAGGCCAGCTTCGGCGGTGCCGGGCAGGCTCTGTTGTGGCGTCGAGAGGTGGCAGATGCTGGGGCGCTGACATCGTTGGCCAACGAGGCCCAGTGCAGCCTGAACCTGGAGCACGGCCCGTTGCTGCGTGCCGTTCTGGCCGACTTGCCGGACGGCAGCCAACGCCTGTTGCTGGTCATCCATCACCTGGTTGTGGACGGCGTGTCCTGGCGGGTGCTGCTGGAAGATCTGCAGCTGGCCTACCAGGCGTTGCGCAGAGGCGAGCTGGTGCAATTGCAGGCCAAGACAACGTCATTCAAAGCCTGGGCCGAGCAGTTACGGGGCCATGCGACTAGCGCAGCGCTGCAAGCGGAGCTCGGCTATTGGCAGGCGCAACTGCACGGCGCCAGCGATGTCCTGCCGTGCGACCGCCCACAAGGCAGCAACCTGGGGCGGCATGCCACCTCGGTCAGTACCCGCCTTGACCGCGAGCTGACCCGGAAACTGCTGCAGGACGCACCGGCAGCCTACCGCACACAGGTCAACGATCTGTTGCTGACAGCACTCGCCCGGGTGATCAGCCGTTGGACGGGTAACGCCGATGTGCTCGTGCGCCTGGAGGGCCATGGGCGTGAAGACCTGTTCGAGGGGGTCGATCTGAGCCGCACCGTGGGTTGGTTCACCAGCATGTATCCGGTCAGGCTCAGCCCGCAGGCCGGACTGGCCGATTCGCTCAAAGCCATCAAGGAGCAGCTGCGCGCGGTGCCCAACAAAGGGCTTGGGTATGGTCTGCTGCGCTACCAGGGCGACGCCGAGGCGCAGGCGATCCTGGCGGCCTTGCCGCGTGGCGAGATCGTGTTCAACTACCTCGGCCAGTTTGACGCCAGCTTCGACGAGCAAGCGGGGTTGTTCGAGCCAGCCAAGGAGTACCCTGGCTCCACCTGTGACGAAGATGCGCCGCTGGGCAGCCTGTTGGCACTGAACGGGCAGGTGTATGGAGGTGAACTGAAACTGGGCTGGAGCTTCAGCCGCGAAGTGTTCGACGAGGCTACTGTCCAGCACCTGGCCGACGATTATGCGCAAGAGCTGGCGCTGCTTATCGCCCATTGCAGCCAGCCACAGCACCGTGGCGTCACGCCCTCGGACTTCCCGCTGGCCTTCCTGACGCAGGCGCAGCTGGACAACCTGCCCGTGCAGGTCGAGCAGGTCGCCGATCTCTATCCGTTGTCGCCGATGCAGCAGGGCATGCTGTTCCATACCCTGTACGAACAGCAGTCCGGTGACTACATCAACCAGATGCGCGTGGATGTCCAGGGGCTGGACGTGGAGCGCTTCCACCAGGCCTGGCAGGCGGCGGTGAATAACCACGCTATCCTGCGCAGCAGTTTTATCTGGCAGGGTGAGTTGGAGCAGGCCGTGCAGGTGGTGCACAAGGAAGTTGTGCAGGCGCTGGTCGAGCACGACTGGCGCGGCCAGTCGGCATTGGAACAGGCACTGCAAACCTTGGCCGAGGGTGACCGCCAAGCTGGTTTCGCGCTAGACCAGGCACCACTGCAACGGCTGACGCTGGTGCGCACGGCGGATGACTGCCACCATTTGATCTACACCAACCATCACATCCTGATGGATGGCTGGAGCACTTCACGCCTGCTGGGAGAGGTGCTGCAGCGTTATGCCGGGCGGCAGGTCACGGCACAGACGGCGCCATATCGCGACTATATCGCTTGGCTGCAGCGCCAGGACGCAGCGGCAGCCGAAGCGTTCTGGAAGGCTCGGTTGGCGCCGCTGGGGGAGCCGACCCGGCTGTCCCAGGCGGTGCGCCGAGGCGCTCCACCGCAGCAAGGCCAGGGTGAGCACTATCAACTGTTCGATCGCGAGATAACCCTGCGAATCGAAGGCTTCGCGCGTGCCAACCGGGTTACCGTCAATACCCTGGTGCAGTCTGCCTGGTTGCTGTTGTTGCAACGCTACACCGGGCAGCCTGCCGTATGCTTTGGTGCCACCGTGGCGGGGCGCCCTGCGGACCTGCCGGGGGTGGAGGAGCAGATCGGCCTGTTCATCAATACCTTGCCGGTCATCGGTGCGCCGCGCAGCGAGCAGACCGTGGCCGAATGGGTTGCCCAGGTGCAGGCCTGCAACCTGGCCATGCGCGAGTTCGAGCATACTCCGTTGAACGAGGTGCAGCGCTGGGCCGGCCTGGGCGGCGAGTCGCTGTTCGACAGCCTGCTGGTGTTCGAGAACTACCCGGTTTCGCAGGCTCTGCAAGAGGGTGCACCAGAGGGGCTGCGCTTCGGTCCGGTGGCCAACCTGGAGCAGACCAACTACCCCCTGACCCTGGCCGCCACCTTGGGTGAGACCCTGTCCATCCAGTACAGCCACAACCGCGCCAACTGGGACGATGTGGCTATCCAGCGCTTGGCCGAGCATTTCGGCAATCTGTTGCGGGCACTGGTCGATGATGCTACGACGGCTATTGGTGAGCTGTCGTTGCTGGGTGGGGCCGAGCGCCAACGGGTGCTGCATGACTGGAACCCTAGCGCGGCAATTACCCCGTCCGGCATGTGTGCTCACCAGTTGTTCGAGGCGCAAGCCCGTGAGCGACCCGATGCGTTGGCGCTGGTGTTCGGTGAGGAGCAATTGACCTACCGCGAGCTGGACCTGCGCACCAATCGCCTTGCGCACTTGCTGGTTGCGCACGGTGTTACTGCCAACAGCCTGGTGGGCGTTGCTGCCGAACGCGGCCTGGCACTGGCCGTGGCGTTGGTTGCCATCCACAAGGCCGGCGCGGCTTACGTGCCACTGGACCCGGACTACCCACAGGACCGCCTGGCCTACCTGATCCAGGACAGCGGCATTGGCGCGCTGCTGGGCGACGCTGAGGCCATGGCGCGCATGCCGGTGCCTGCAGGCCTGCCATGCATCGACCTGCAGCCGGGTGAGCAGTGGCTGCAAGCTTTTAGTGAGCAGTCGCTGCCCTGCGAGGTTTCGCTCGACAGCCTGGCCTATGTTATCTACACCTCAGGTTCCACCGGCATGCCGAAGGGCGTGGCCATTGCTCACCAAACGCTGTCGGTGTTTTGTGACGTCGCCAGTGTCTACTCGCAGTTGACCCCGCAAGACCGGGTACTGCAGTTCGCCACATTCAGTTTCGACGGGTTCATCGAGCAGTTCTTCCCACCGTTGTCGCGTGGTGCGTGCGTGGTGATGCGCGACCAGCAGCTGTGGGACACCGACACCTTCAGCGAGCAGGTCATTCGCCATGGCGTCACCGTGGCTGACCTGCCAGCGGCCTACTGGCGTTTGCTGGCGCTGGATCGCCGCGCTGCGCACACCTATGGCCGTTTGAAACAGATCCACGTCGGCGGTGAGGCCGTGGCCCTGGACGGGCTGCAGGCATGGCTGGAGGATGGGCCGGTGCAGGTACGCTTGCTCAATACCTACGGCCCCACTGAGGCTACTGTGGTCGCTACCACCTATGATTGCTCGCGTCTGGCACAGGTGCCCGGCGCGCAGAACGGCGTGCCGATCGGTCGTGCGCTGGCCGGGCGCGTCATGCGTGCCCTGGATGATGGCCTGTCGCCTACGCCAATCGGTGTGTCGGGTGAACTGTACATCGGTGGTGACGGCTGCCTGGCTCGTGGCTACCACCAGCGGCCGTCGCTGACCGCCGAGCGCTTCATTCCGGACCCGCTGGCTGAAACACCGGGCGCGCGCCTGTACCGTACCGGTGACCTGGGATACTTCGACGAGCAGGGTGAGCTCGCCTACCGTGGCCGGGCCGATCATCAGGTGAAGGTACGTGGCTTTCGCATCGAGCTGGGCGAGATCGAGCAACACTTGCAAGCGCATCCACAGGTCCGCCAGGCAGCGGTTATCGCCGCCGACCATGCAGGCGTCAAGCAGCTGTGCGGATATGTGGTGCCTGTTGACCAAACCGTTGAAAGTGCGGATTTGTGCGCGGCGCTGAAGCAGGCACTGAAGGCCAGCCTGCCGGACTACATGGTGCCGACCTACCTGATGCTGCTCGAGCGTATGCCCATGACCCCGAGTGGCAAGCTTGACCGCAAGCAGCTCCCGGGTATCGACCAGGCGCAGGCGCACAGTGAGCATGTGGCACCGCGTAATGCGCTTGAGCGGCAACTGGCGGATATCTGGGCTGGCGTGCTGAAAGTGGCGCAAGTCGGGATTACCGACAACTTCTTCGAGCTAGGTGGCGATTCGATCATTTCGATTCAGCTGGTCAGCCGCGCGCGCCAGGCGGGTATCCGCTTTACGCCCAAGCAACTGTTCCAGCACCAGACGGTGGAACTGCTGGCTGGCGTTGCAGAAGTTGGCGTGCAAGTTAGCGATGATCAGGTCACAGGCAGCCAACCGGTATCCTTGGCTGGCCTGACCCAGGCGCAGCTGGATCGGCTGCCGGTACCCGTGGAGCAGATTGACGATATCTACCCTCTGTCACCGATGCAGCAAGGCATGCTGTTCTATAGCGCCCAGGGTGGGGACGCGGCGCTCTACCTCAACCAGACGTCGGTAGCGGTTGACGGCCTGGATATCGAGCGTTTTGCAGAGGCCTGGAAACAGGTGGTGGCGCGGCATGACATCCTGCGCACCGGGTTCTGGTCCGACGCGCAACTGACACAACCGATGCAAATCGTTCATCGCCATGCCGAACTGTCGATCCGGGTGCTTGACTGGCGTGACCGTGAGGTCGAGGCCGCGGCTTTGCAGGCCTTGGTCGACAGCGACGCCGAGCAGGCCTTCGACATGTCGCAGGCCCCGTTGATGCGGATAACGCTGGTGCGTCTGGATGGCCAGCGCATGCAACTGATCTGGACCCGTCATCACATCCTGATGGATGGCTGGAGCAACTCGCGCCTGCTGGGTGAAGTGTTCCAGGCCTATCATGGACAGGCGCTGGACACGCTTGTACCGCGCTTTGGCGACTACATCCGCTGGCTCGAGGCACAACCTCAGGCCGAGCTCGAGGCGTTCTGGACGCGCAAGCTTGCCGCGCTGGAAAGCCCAACTCTGCTGGAACAGGCGTTGCTGCCACGGCCGGATGCCAACCTGTCAGGGCATGCAGCGCTCTACCTGCATTGGGATGCCCAGCGTACCCAGCGCCTGCGTGCTCTGGCTCAGCGCCTGCGGGTAACACCCAATACCTTGGTGCAGGCCGCCTGGTTGCTGCTGTTGCAGCGCTACAGCGGGCAACAGGCTGTCTGTTTCGGCGCTACCGTGGCCGGCCGGCCGGCGAACCTGCCGGGTGTGGACAACATGCTCGGCTTGTTCATCAATACGCTCCCCGTCGTGCAGGCGCCTGCCGCACATTGGCGCGTCAGCGACTGGCTGCGGCAACTGCAGGACTACAACCTTGAGTTGCGTGACCACGAACATGCGGCGTTGTCGAATGTTCAGCGCTGGGCCGGGCGCCCGGGGCAACCGTTGTTCGATAGCATCATCGTGTTCGAGAACTACCCGCTGGACGATCGTCTGCACGACAGCAGCGATAACGCCTTGCAGTTTGGCGCCGTGACCGAGCGAGGTGTGACCAACTATGCAATGGACCTTGCCGTACACCTGACCGATGTTCTCTCGGTGGAGTTCATGTACCTGCGTGGCAGCTTCAGTGAGGCCGCTACCGCGGTTATCCGTGGCAGCTTCGAGCGCCTGCTCGAAGGTATGCTGGACAACCCGAATGCCGCCCTGGGCAGCCTGCAAATGCTGACATCAGGGCAAGTGCAGCAGGCCAACGAGCGCAACCTGATGGTGCCAGGCACAGCGGATGTGCCGGGTTTGGCCCAGCGTATCGCCGAGCACGCTCGACTGCAGCCTGATGCCCCGGCAGTGGTCTGCGCTGGTCAGCAGTTGAGCTATGCGCAGCTTGACCAGCGTGCCAACCGCCTGGCGCACCACCTGCTTGCCCTGGGTGCCAGGCCGGAAACCACGGTTGGTATTGCCCTGGAACGCTCGGTAGAGGTGATTGTCGCCTTCCTCGCGGTGATGAAGACCGGTGCTGCCTACGTACCGCTGGACATCGATTATCCTCAGGAGCGTTTGCAGTGGATCGTCGAAGACTCGGCCATGCACTTGCTGCTGACCAACAGTGCCTTGCGCGAGCGTTTCACCGAGGTGGAGCAGTGCGTCGAGCTTGACCGCCTGGAGCTGGCAGGCCTGCCTGCCAGTGTGCCGCACGTGCCGGTGCTGGACGACAACCTGGCCTATCTGATCTACACCTCTGGCTCGACTGGCAAGCCCAAGGGGGTAGCAGTCAGCCACGGGCAGATCCGTATGCATTGCCAGGCCATTGTTCAGCTTTATGAGATGGACGAAAGCACACGTGAGCTACTGTTCATGTCGTTCGCTTTCGATGGTGCCCAGGAGCGCTGGCTGTCGACGCTGTCGTCAGGTGGCTGCCTGGTGGTCCGTGGCAATCGCTTGTGGACTGCGGAGGAAACCTGGCAAGTCCTCCATGAGCAGCGCATCGATATCGCCTGCTTCCCGCCGGCCTATCTGCAACAGTTGGCCGAGTTCGGCGAGAGCCAGCAACAGGCTGCGCCGCCTGTGCGCATTTACTGCTTTGGTGGCGATGCGGTGCCCGATGCCCTGTTCGAACTGGTCAAGCGTTCGCTACGGCCGCAATACCTGACCAACGGCTACGGGCCTACCGAGACGGTGGTCACGCCGTTGCTGTGGAAGGTATCGGCCATGCAGTCCTGCCAGGCAGTGTATGCGCCGATCGGTGATCGGGTCGGCCTGCGTACCCTGCATGTGCTCGATCAAGACCTCAATCCACTGCCTGATGGCGTGGCGGGTGAGTTGTACATCGGTGGAGAAGGGCTTGCGCGGGGCTATCACCAGCGTGCGGCGCTTACCGCCGAGCGCTTTGTCGCCGACCCGTTCGCCGACGGTGCGCGCCTTTACCGTACCGGCGACCGCGTACGCCGCCGTGCCGATGGCACCGTCGACTTCATCGGCCGACTCGACAACCAGTTGAAGATTCGCGGGTTTCGCATCGAGCCAGGCGAGATCGAAGCACGCCTGCGCAACCTGGCTGGGGTGCGCGATGCAGTGGTAGTGGCGCGTGAAGGTGCCACCGGCAAGCAACTGGTTGGATATGTGGTCAGCAGTAGTGTGGTCACCACGCCGGCACAATTGCGCGAAGCCCTGCGTGCGGAGCTGCCGGATTACATGGTGCCAGCGCAACTGGTGCTGCTTGATGCGATGCCCCTGACACCCAACGGCAAGATCGACCGCAATGCGCTGCCGGCACCTGATTTTGTAGGGCAGCGCCTGCGTCTTGCGCCGCGCAACGAGGTCGAGCAGGCCTTGGCGCAAATCTGGCAAGAGGTGCTGAGTGTTGAGGAAATCGGTATGGACGACAATTTCTTCGAGCTGGGTGGCGATTCGCTACGGGTGCTGAAAATGCTCTCCAAAGTGCGTGGGCACAGCGGCTTGCAGTTGGACCTGAAGTTGCGTGACGTAATGGCCAGACCGACCATTGGTGAGCTGTCGGGCTACTCGGCTACTGAAGCCAGCCTGGACCCGGTGCTGTTGCTCAATACCCGTATCGCCAGTGGCACGCCGCTGTTCTGCCTGCATGCAGGCTTCGGCACGGTGTTCGACTACGAGCCTCTGGCGCGTCGCCTGGAAGGTGTGTGCAGTGTCTATGGCGTGCAGTGCCGCATGCTGCTGGACCGCACGTGGCAGGACGAGTCGCTGCAGGCGATGGCTATCGACTATGCGCAGTACATCCGCCAGAAGCAGCCTGAAGGGCCGTATCGGCTGGTTGGCTGGTCGCTGGGTGGCACCTTGGCGGTGCTGGTAACCCAGGAGCTGGAGCGACAGGGGCAGGCAGTGGCATTGCTTGGCTTGGTGGACAGCTTTGTGCCAAATGCGTCACATGCTGAGGTGGTCGGGGACTGGAAGGACGATTTGCAGGGTTTCCTCAGCGTGTTGCTGGGCGTACCCAAGCAACAGCTGGCAGTGCCCGCCGTGGCCGTGGGTACTGATGTTCAGTCGCTGCAGGGCGTTATTGGGCAGATACGCGCCGCGCAGGCCGGCCAGTCACGTTATGCCGATATCGACAGTGCCGAATTGGCCCACACATTTGTGGTGGCGATGCGCTTGAAAGCCTTGTCGGCGAACCTGACCAGCCTGCCACGGACCCGGGCATTGGCAACCTGCTGGTGGGCTGGCCAGGATAGCGACCCGGCCTGGACTTTCGAAACAGAGGGGAACCATGCGGTCGAGGCGGGGCACTATGACATTCTCAGGCAGCCTGAAGTGATCGAAGGCTTGGCCATGCACTGGACGATGGAGGACGCCATGGCCGATTGAAGGACGCTGACGGGCTGACCTGATGTCATCACCCATCGCCCCGCACTGGCAGCCTGGAAGCTGCTGATGCGGGGCGATGTCGTTTGCTCACAGGGTTGACGTAGCCTTGCACCCCTCGGGGCTGCGCTTGCACGGACAGGAATGACTTGCAAGGGCGGCACGCAATGTGTGGTAGCAAGGGGAGAGGAAACAGCAGAGGGCGCAGGGAGGGCGAAGCGGGGGAAGTGTGGCCAGACCCGGTGCATGTCCCGGGTCTGGCCTGTGCGGTTTAGAAGTCGTAGCGCAGAGTCACCGTGGCGTTGCGCGGCGCACCGTAGTGGCCGTAACTGCCTGCCATGCCTGCGTAGTACTTCTTGTCGAAGAGGTTGTTGACGTTCAGCGTGGCCGCCAGGTTCTGGTTGATACGGTACCGAGCCATCAGGCTGGCGACGTAGTAGTCATCCTGGGTGACGTGGCCGTTGTAGCGCGGATACTGCAGTGTGGACTTGGAGTTCCAGTTCACGCCACCGCCCAAGGTCAGCTTGTCCCAATCGCCTGGCAGGCGGTAGGTGTTCCAGAAGCGGAATGTGTCCATCGGCAGTTGGGTGGTCTGGCGAACGCCATCTGCGTCCTCGGTACGGGAATGACTGTAGCCGGTATAGACGTTCCAGCCAGGCAGTACTTCGCCCGAGAGTTCCAGGTCCACGCCTTTGGTCTCTGCACCGTCAATCGCTTTGAAGGCATTGCCGCCGGTCGGCGCCTTTTCGGTGGTCTCCTCGGCGAAGTTGTCCCTTTGTACCAAGTAGACGGCAACGTTGGCGTTGACACGGCCATCCAGGAATTCACCCTTCCAACCCATTTCGTAGTTCTTGCCGACCTCCGGGTCAAGGGGTTTGCCGCTGGCGTCGATATTGCTCTGTGGCTTGAAGATATCGGTATAGCTGACGTACACCGATTGCTCTTCTGTCAGGTCGTAGACGAGACCGGCATACGGCGTCACTACTCCATGCTCTTTCTGGGTATCAGGCGTGATTGGTTTACCGATGATGCCCAGGCTGTAGTCGAAGCGGTAGTCGGAAGCACGCGCACCCAGAATCAGGTGCAGGTCGTCAGTGAAGTTGAACCGTCCGGCGACGTAGTAGCCGCTCTGGCGGTTGAAGATATCGAATTTGATGCTTGGCGAAAGCTCGTCTTTGCCTGGCTTGGGCGTCACGTTTTCCCAAGTGAAGTAATTGATTTTCTGGTCAGGGCCGGCGTATTCGCGGTGCTTGTTCTCATACTCCAGGTAGTTGTAGCCGAAAATGAGTTCATGAGATTGTCCAAACAACTGGAAAGGCCCTTGGAGGGAAACGTCAGCAGCTTTCTGGTATTGGTCCGCCGATGCAACGCCAGCGTTGATGGTCGTCGAGCCATCAGGTTCCAGGTACGACCTGTTGGTTCTGGTAGAAATATAGGAAGAGAACGTGTCGCGATCGACGTCCATGTACAGAGTGGAAACTTTCAGTTGCCAATCGTTGGCCAGTTGCTGCTCAAGCGTCAGTGTGTAGTTGGTGGTTTCGTAGTCATCGTAACCCCAGCGAGCATCGGAACTTTTCGAGCGGGAAAAGTTGGTGGGCTGGCCGTTGGTGAAAATCAGCGGAACGCCTGAGGCGCCATTGACCTTGTAGGTCTGTCGGTCGATACCGAAACGAACCAGGGTGGTGTCGGTAAGGTCCGCTTCCAGTACGCCGTACAGGATGCTCCGGTCCTGGGTGTACCAGTCCATGAAGGTGTGGTTGTTCTGCTGTGCGGCGACAAAGCGTCCGCGTACGTTGCCTTCTTCGGTCAGTGGGCCGGAAACGTCCGCTTCTGCGCGGTAGTAATCCCAGGAACCAGCGCCGCCCTGGATATAGGACTTGAACTCCCGCGTCGGGCGTTTGCGGATCAGGTTGACCACGGCACTGGGGTCGCCGGCACCGGTCATCAGGCCCGTTGCACCGCGGACGATCTCCACCCGGTCATACAGGGCCACATCCAGCAAGGTGCTGGGCATGTTACGGGTCTGGTTATCCTGAAACGTGGTGACGCCATCGAACTGGTAAGTGTTGATTGCGCTGCCGCGAGAATAGATGTTGAAGCGCTCGCCCCCATCCTGGGACATGGTAATGCCAGGGGTCTCTCTCAGCACGTCGGTCATGCTGCTCAGGTGCTGGTCATCCATGCGTTGGCGGGTCACCACCGTGATGGTTTGCGGCGTCTCACGGATCGACAGGTTCATCTTGGTGGCGGTGTTGGTCACACCGGTGGTGTAGGAACCCGTGCCTTCGGTAGTGGCACCAAGCCCCACGCTATTGACGTTGGTTGCCGAAAGCTCGACCTGGCCGTCCTGTGCCGCCGAACCGGCTGTCACTGTCACGGTGTTGCCATCGATCTGGTAACGCAGCCCGGTGCCTTGCAGTAATGTCTGCAGCGAAGACTGCAGGTCATGCCGGCCCTCGAGGGCCGTGGAACGTAACCCGCTGATGTCCTCCGGGCTATACAGCAACTGGGTATCGGTCTGTCTGGCCAGTGCCTGCAACGCCGAGTTCATCGACTGCGCGGGAATATCCAGGGTCCACTCCTGCGCCTGCACCTGGGCGACCATTGCAGCGGATATCGCCAGGCCCACACCGATGCGTGTGAACGCGCGTTGGGGACGAAGGGAATGACGGATCAGTAATGCTTTGGCAAGCGGGTTGAGCGAGCCGGGGAGGGACTTGGACATCTATTGCGGTCTCGTTGGCAGAGGGTTTTTTTCTATGTCAGCTATAGGACGCAGCACCTGTGAAAAACCGGAACGATTCTTATTGACGATTTTTTTAACCGATGCTGCGTTAACCGCGTCACAACTTCACAGTTCGCGTGCTACGCGAAAGCCGAGGAAGTCACCGCGGGTGGTCTTGAGGCGGTCGTTGCGGTTGGCCGAGCGGGAGAAGATCGGCGGTTCGCCCCAGTCGTTGCCACGCATGTGCGCGCGGATGCACGTGGGGTCCTGGATCCAGGCACTGCCGTCGGTGGGGGCGCCTTCGTAGCTGTCGTGGTAGCAGTCGGCGACCCATTCGTAGACGTTGCCGTGCATGTCGTACATGCCGAAGGCATTGGGCGGGTAGCTGCCCACCGGGGCGGTGAAGGTATGACCGTCCTTGGGGCCATAGGTGTTGGCGTGCTTGCTGATCTCGTACTTGCCCGGTTCGTCGAAGGGGAAGGGGAACGGGCCGCTGGAGCCGGCACGGGCGGCATATTCGCGTTCGGCTTCGCTGACCATGCGGTACGGCTTGCCGGTGGTTTTCGCCAGCCATTGGGTGTAGGCCTGCACTTCGTCGTAGTCGACGCACACCGCCGGCTGGCGGGGGCCTTGCTTGTAAGTGGGCTTGCTGGCTTCGCACCAGCGGCCGGGGCGGTCGTCGCCGCTCTTGATGACGGTGCCGGTGGCCTTGATATAGGCGTCCAGTTCGCCGGCGGTGACCTGGTAGCGGCTCATGGCAAAGGGCTTGGCGAAGGTCACGGTGTGCAGCGGGCCCTCGTCGGGCTGGCGGCCGACTTCGTCGTCGGGGGCCCCCATCACGTAGCTGCCGGCGGGCAGCACGACCATCTCGGGGCAGTCCTTGCAGTCTTTGAACACATCGCCGGGCTTGGCGGCGTGGGCGTAGGCGCTGACCAGCAGCAGGCAGGTGATCTGGGCTGGCCGGCAGAGCCAGGCGGTTACGTTCATCGGTGGTCCTCGAAACGGGTGAATGCGGGCTGCGTTTCGCATTCAGACGAATCGGGGCGGTGAAAAATTAACCAATAGAGATGCGATCCCATGGTCGCGGCTGGCTTGAAGAAACTGGAGGGTTGCCTGAACCTTCTGTGTGCGGGTTTATCGAGGCGTCGAACCGCCGCGAACAGTCCGACGCAGTGAATGGCACCGGCTGCGCCGGTGTTCGCGGGTGAACCCGCTCCCACAGGGATCGCGGCAGCTTCAAGACAATGAGCAGGCAGTTGCCCTACTGGCGCGAGGGTGAGTTTGGGGAGGTTGCCAGCTGCCTGGCACCGGGCTATAGTCCAGCCCATTGTTCTCTTCCCGAAGACCTGTTCATGCCAGCCAGCCCTTCCACCACAAGCTTTGCCATCGCGCCAGTCGCGGGCATGGTCGTGCGTGGCTGCCAGCAGCCGGCGATGATCAGTCACTATCCACCACCACCTGTCAGTGGCGTCGTAGGCGGCGTAGCTCCGCCTCCTTGCGTGGTCGTGCTGGGCTGATCGGCTTCTGGCCGCATCCCTTCGCACACGCAACCTACTGAACACGGTCGGCGACTTCCCACGCTGAAGCACACGCCGTCCGTCTGGCTTATTCGCCTTATATCAGGTGGCAATACATGTCTGTCCTTAGCAAAGCATCCGTGGCCTCGGCGGCCACGACCAGCCTGTTCGTCCTGCTGTGGAGCAGTGGGGCGATCGTCTCCAAGCTGGGCCTGGCGCATGCCAGCCCGTTCGCCTTCCTGCTGTTGCGCTCGGCGCTGGCCCTGGCCGGCCTGCTGCTGATCGGCCCGCTGCTGGGGCTGCGCTGGCCGCGCAGTCGCGGGGCCATCCTGCGGGCCCTGGGCACCGGCTGCGTGTTGCTCGGCGCCTACCAGATCTTCTACCTGCTGGCGCTCGCCACCCATGTCACTCCCGGCGTGATGGCCACGGTGATGGGGGTACAACCGATCCTGACCGTGGTACTGATGGAACGCCAGCGCTCCTGGAGCCGCCTGTTCGGCCTGGGGTTGGGGCTTGGCGGGTTGATCATGGTGGTCTACCAGGGCATCAACCTGGGCGGGGTGTCGCTGGCGGGGATGCTGTTCGCCTTGCTGGCGCTGGCCAGCATGACCTTTGGCTCGATCCTGCAGAAGCGCATCACCGACAACCCCATGGGCACGCTGCCGCTGCAGTACCTGGCCGGCTTTGCCATGTGCGCGTTGTTCGCGCCGCTGCAGCCGCTGCATGTGGAGTGGACTGGCGGTTTCGTCGGCGCGCTGCTGTGGATGGGGCTGGTGGTCTCGCTGCTGGCGACCCTGCTGCTGTACCGGCTGATCGCCAAGGGTAACCTGGTCAATGTCACCAGCCTGTTCTACCTGGTGCCGGCAGTGACCGCGGTGATGGACCTGCTGATCTTTGGCAACCGCCTGGCGCCGCTCAGCCTGCTGGGCATGGGGCTGATCGTGGTGGGCCTGCTGTTCGTGTTCCGCAAGCCCGCCGCGCGCCTGGCCGAGGCGTAGGCCCTAGCGGAATTCTTCGGGGATGGCGTGGCGTAGTACGCCTTCCTCGAAGTCCAGCAGGCCGGCTTCGCGCTGGGTGAGCAGGTAGTAGAGCAAGGTGTCGAGCGAGCGCTGCGGCGGGACCTCGACCGCCAGCATCTTCACTGCCTGCTCGGTTTCGCAGTTGCAGCCGAAGTCGTGCAAGGCCGCGCGTACCTGGTCCAGGGTTTCCGGGGGCTTGACAATAACCCGGAACACCGAGCTGCCGCTGCTGCGGCGCAGTTCGGCGAACCAGGTTTCGCCGGCTTCCTCACGGGTGCCGATCAGGTCGCCCGGGGCGATGCCGTAGACATGGAAGGGAATGTTGTCGACGGCATAGCCGCCTTCCACGGCCTTGGCCCACAGGCCCTCGACCGAGGCGGGCGGGTAGCCGTTTTCGTCTTGCTCCAGGCGGAACAGGACTTTCTTGTACGCGCTGTTCATCCTGTACCCCGCTTCAGCTGCGCGCCGGGCGCAGCACCAGCCACAATGCCAGGCCAATCAGCAGGCCGCCGTACAGGTGCGCCATCGACAGCGGTTCGTCCAGCAGCCACGCCCCCCACAATACGCCGAATACCGGGATCAGGAAGGTCACGGTGCTGGCCTTGACCGGGCCGATCTCCTCCAGCAGGCGGAAGTACAGGATGTAGGCGAACGCTGTGCACAGCAGGCCCAGGCCCAGCAGCGACAGCCACACCTGCCAGCCGCCCCAGCTGGCCGGTGGCTGGCTCAGCGCGCTCCAGGCAAACAGCGGGCTCAGCATCAGGGTGGCGCCGAGCATGCTGCCCAGTGCCGACAGGCGGCTGTCCAGGCCGCTGACCCAGCGGCGGGCGAGGAAGCCGGCAAAGCCGTAGCAGGTGGTGGCCGCCAGGCAGGCGAGGGCGCCTTGCAGCAATGCCAGGTCCAGAGCCACCGGGCCGGCGCCGCTGAGAATGCCGACGCCGAACAGGCCCAGGAAGATGCCGCAGAGCTTGGCCAGGGTCATTGGTTCGCGGAAGAACAGCGCGCCGACCAGCACACCCATCAGCGGCGTGGTGGCGTTGAAGATTGCCGAGTAGCCGGCGGGCAGCACCTGGGCGGCCACGGAGTAGAAGGTGGCGGGGATACCGGAGTTGATCATGCCCAGTACCAGGCAGGCGCCGAGCTTGCCCTGAAAGTCCCAGCGCACGCGGGCGGCGGCGAGCAGGGCGACCAGGCCCAGGCAGGCGATGGACACGCGGAAGAACGCCGTCGGCACCGTGCCCAGCTCGGGGGCGATGATGCGCATGAACAGGAAACTCGCCCCCCAGACGGCGGCAAGGGTCAGCAGGCGGGCTAGGGCGATGGGGCTCACGACGGTCTCCGGAGGCAGGGCAGGGGCGCGAGTGTACGCCAGGGGGGGCAGGGGATTCTTGTGCTTTCTTGCGGTGTAAACCTGTGCTGGCCTCTTCGCGGGTAAACCCGCTCCCACAGGATTACTCACAGGGCCGAGCATTGCAGAGAAGCTGTGGGAGCGGGTTTACCCGCGAAGAGGCCAGTACAGGCGCCGTATTCCGGACAGGCAGACTAAGCTCTGTATCTCACCCTTGCACCGAGGTCTTCGCATGCCCCAGCCCTGGCCCGCTGTCGAAATCGCCCGGATGATCCTTGCCGGCTTCGACGACTACCGCGACCACTTCCAGCGCATCACCCTAGGTGCCCGCCAGCGCTTCGAGCAGGCGCGCTGGCAGGATATCCAGCGTGCCTCCGCCGCCCGCATCAACCTCTATGAAGAGAAGGTCGCCGAGGTCAACGGCTGGCTGCGCCAGGGCTTTGCCGAGGACGTGCTGCTGGATGTGGAACAATGGCCACTGGTGAAGAACGCCTACATCCACCTGATCGACCCACGGCTGGACGACGAACTGTCCGAGACCTGGTACAACTCGCTGTTCTGCAGCCTGTTCAGCCACGACCTGATCAGCGACGGCTGCATGTTCATCCACACCACCCGACCCTCCATGCGCGGCCGTGAGCGCGCCGCGCAAACCCGTACCTATCGGCCTGACGCTGGGCTCAAGGGCCTGCTGCGGGCGGTGTTCACCGATTACCCGTTCGATGTGCCGTACGGTGACCTGGAAGGCGACCTGGTGCGCCTTGAAGAGCAACTGCGCGACTGCCTGCCGGACTGGGTATGCAAGGACCCGTCCCTGGCAGTAGAGCTGTTTTCGCCGGTGCTGTACCGCAACAAGGGCGCCTATCTGGTTGGCCGGCTGTTCAACAGCGATGAGCAGTGGCCGCTGGTCATCCCGCTGCTGCACCGCGAAGGGCATGGTATCGAGGCCGATGCGCTGATCACCGACGAGGCCGAGGTGTCGATCATCTTTTCCTTCACCCGCTCGTACTTCATGGTCGATGTGCCGGTGCCGGCGGAGTTCGTCAACTTCCTCAAGCGCATTCTGCCGGGCAAGCACATCGCCGAGCTGTACACCTCCATCGGCTTCTACAAGCATGGCAAGTCGGAGTTCTACCGGGCGTTGATCAACCACCTGGCCAGCAGCGACGACCGCTTCGTCATGGCGCCCGGGGTGCGTGGCATGGTCATGAGCGTGTTCACCCTGCCGGGCTTCAACACGGTGTTCAAGATCATCAAGGACCGTTTTTCGCCGTCCAAGACAGTCGATCGCGCCACGGTGATCGACAAGTACCGGCTGGTGAAAAGCGTCGACCGCGTCGGGCGCATGGCCGATACCCAGGAGTTCGCCGATTTTCGCTTCCCGCGTAGCAAGTTCGAGCCGGAGTGCCTGGCCGAACTGCTGGAGGTGGCGCCATCGACCGTGGCGCTGGAGGGGGACACGGTGCTGATCCGTCACTGCTGGACCGAGCGGCGCATGACACCGCTGAACCTGTACCTGGAGCACGCCAGCGAGGGCCAGGTGCTGGAGGCGCTGGAGGATTACGGCCTGGCCATCAAGCAGCTGGCGGCGGCGAATATCTTCCCTGGCGACATGCTGCTGAAGAACTTTGGCGTTACCCGCCATGGCCGGGTGGTGTTCTATGACTATGACGAGATCAGCTTCCTGACCGAGGTGAACTTCCGCCATATCCCGCCGCCGCGTTACCCGGAAGACGAGATGTCGGGTGAGCCGTGGTACTCGATCGGGCCGCATGACGTGTTCCCCGAGGAGTTTCCACCGTTTCTGTTTGCCGATATCGGCCAGCGGCGCTTGTTCAGCCGCTTGCATGGGGAGTTGTATGACGCGGACTACTGGAAGGGGCTGCAGGCAGCGATTCGTGAAGGGAAGGTGATAGATGTGTTTCCGTATCGGCGCAAGGGCCGGTGATTCTGCTTTAGCAAGCCCGGCCTCTTCCCGGGTACGGTACAGGTTTCGAAACCAGTGGGGTCCCTGTGGGAGCGGGTTTACCCGCGAAGAGGCCGGGCCTGCTTTTCCCGGTTACCCCTTCAAGCACTTCAATTCACTGAAATCGCTACGCACCTTGCCCAACCGCTCCTGCAGGAACCGCCGCTGCTGCGGGGTACTCTGGTGCACCAGATCCACCAGCAAGCTGCGCGCCTGCTGCTCGGTATGCTGATAGGCCGCCCGGTACTCCGGCGTCCACAAGCTCTCCTTGCGCTGCAACAACGTCGCCAGGCGCGGCTCGAAGCTGGGGTCGTTGCGCTGGTTCATCGCCAGCAGCAATTGCTGCTGCCAGTGTGCGCGGTTGGCGATCCATTCGCGGTTCTGGTCGCCCAGCGACGCGGACCAGGCCTGCACGCGCTGCTTCTGCACCGCGGTCAGCTCGCCAAACCACGGCGTCAGGCGTTTCTCCATGCGTTCGGCACGGCGAGCGATCTGCCTGGCCAGCGGCGTATCCACATACAGCTTCTGCCGTTCGCTGATGTCCTCGCGGAATGCCTCGCGCATCTCCGCTACCTGGGCATCGCTCATGCCGCGCAACAACTCGGTGGCCGAAGGGGTGATTTCCTCGGCCACCCGGCCAATCGCCTCGCGGGCTTCGCGGGTGCGCTGCTGCAGGGCCTGGTCGGTCACCTGGTCGTCGGCGACCATGCCGCGTACCCGGTCCAGCCAGTCGAGGTAGCCGGGCAGCTGGGTCTTGCAATGCCAGGCCAGGTGCTCCCGCAGCCGATCGTCAAGCATGGCCTTCTGCTCACGGTTCATGGCCAGGTAGTCGCCCAGCGACCAAGGCACCAGGCGGTCGAGGTTGCGGTAGGCCAGGTCGATACGGCTGCAGGCGGCCAGAGCCAGGGCGAAGCCGATGGCGACGAGCAGGGCTTTGGACAGGCGTAGCGGCATGGGCTGTTCCTTGCAGGGGCTGGCCAGACGGTAGATGCAAGGGGAGGCTGACGGTTCCACTGCATCAGCGGTCGGGCGGCGCGCTGGCTTCAGGTGTAGAATAGCCGCCTTGTCTTGAGGAACATCGGAAATGGCTCTGCTTGGGCGTTACAACAGTTTGCAAATCGTGAAACACGTGGACTTCGGCCTGTACCTGGACGGCGGCGCCGACGGCGAGATCCTGCTGCCCGGGCGCTACATCCCGAAAAACGCCGAAACCGAAGTGGATGACTGGCTGAACGTGTTCATCTACCTGGACAGCGAAGACCAGCTGATCGCCACCACCGAGAAGCCCAAGGTGCAGGTTGGCGAGTTCGCCAGCCTCAAGGTCAAGGACATCAACGGTGCCGGCATCTTCCTCGACTGGGGCCTGTCCAAGGACCTGCTGATGCCGTATTCGGAAGAGGCGCGGCCGCTGAAGATCGGCGACTACTGCGTGGTGCACGTGTACCTCGACAAGCGCACCCGTCGCATCACTGCCACTTCACGCCTGGACCGCTACCTGGACCGCACCCCGGCAGACTACCAGGTGGGCCAGCCGGTCGAGCTGCTGGTGGCCGGCGAGACGCCGATGGGCTTCAAGGCGATCATCAACAACCGCCACTGGGGCCTGATCCACAAGAACGAGGTGTTCAAGTTCCTGCGCTCGGGCATGCACGAGAAGGGCTTCATCAAGGAAGTGCGCGCGGACGGCAAGATCGCCTTGAGCCTGCAACCGGTCGGCGCGGCCCTGGCCGACAGCCTGCAGGAGCAGATCATGGCGCGCCTGGAGGCCGAAGGCGGGGTGCTGGGGGTGTGCGACAAGAGCGACCCGGCGCTGATCAGCAAGCTGTTCAACGTCAGCAAGGGCAACTTCAAGAAGGCCATTGGCGGGTTGTTCAAGCAGGGCCGCATCGTCATCCATGACGATCGCATCGAAAAGGCCTGATCAGGCCTGCACGAAGGTTCGGAAGTCCAGCTGCTCGCCACCCGGGCGGGTGTCGCGCAGCAGCGAGTCGCGGTCGGCGCTGAGGGCCAGGCTGATGGTCGAGCGGCGCTTGCCGGGGTTGCGCACTTCCATCTGTTCCTGGTGAGCACGCAGGAAGTTGGTCGGCACCTTCAGATGCTGCAGCTCGTCGCTTTCCGGGGTGTGCAGCAGCAGGTTGACCCAGTCGGGCTGGCCCTTGCGCAGCAGTGCCACCGGCACCTCGAACCACCACAGGTTGCGCTTGCGGTCGAGGATGGCGAACAGGGTGTTGCTGCTGGTCAGCACCGGGCGGGCCAGTGCTTCGTTGCGCCGGGCAATGGCGGCGGGTTTGTCGAGTTTCATGCAGGTTCCTGCGGGTTGACGCTATGAAGGCCTGCATTGTGAGGGGTGGCGGGTAGTGGGGCAAGGTTTGCCATCTGTTCTGCCTGTAGCGGCCTCTTCGCGGGTAAACCCGCTCCCACAGGTACACCACAGGTCTCAAGGGCAGTGGAAGACCTGTGGGAGCGGGTTTACCCGCGAAGAGGCCAGTACAGGCGTAAGCAAATTCTCGCAGCATGGCCGGGATCAGCACAGCAACGGCATGGTCTATTAGACTTACCCGTGGTACTCACGAATCAAGCGGCGAAAGGAGACGCTATGATTTTCCCCGACCTGCGCGGCCTGCCCCTGCACCGCGTGCTGGTACGCACCGTCAAGGAATTCCTCGACGACGAGATGTCGACCTACGCTTCCGCGCTGGCCTACCAGATGCTGTTCTCGCTGTTCCCGTTCCTGCTGTTCCTGATTGCCCTGATCGGTTTCCTGCACCTGCCGGACTTCTTCTCCTGGCTGCGTCTGCAATCGGAACTGGTGCTGCCACCCCAGGCGCTGGAGCAGGTGAACCCGGTGATCGACCAGTTGCAGCAGTCCAAGGGCGGGCTGTTGTCGGTGGGTATCGTGATTGCCTTGTGGACCGCATCGGCCGGTGTGCGCCTGATGATGAGCGCGATGAACGCTGCCTACGATGTGCCCGAAGGCCGCCCGGTGTGGAAGCGCATTCCGTTGTCGATCATCTACACCGTGGGCATCGCCGGCATGCTGCTGGTGGCTGCGGCGCTGATGGTGCTGGGGCCGCAGGTGATGGAGTGGATTGCCGCCCAGGTCGGCATGCAAGAGGTGATCGTCACGGTGTGGACCATCCTGCGCTGGCCGGCGATCATCATCCTGATGATGGTGGCGGTGGCGCTGATCTATTACGTGATGCCCGATGTGAAGCAGCAGTTCCGCTTCATCACCCCGGGCTCGGTGTTGGCTGTGGTGGTGTGGATCGTGGCGTCGCTGGGCTTTGCCTACTACGTGAAGACCTTTGCCGACTACAACGCCATGTACGGCAGTATCGGTGCAATCATCGTACTATTGCTGTATTTCTATATTTCCGCCGCCGTGTTGCTGCTGGGCGCGGAGATGAACGCAGTGATCGAGCACATGTCGAACGAGGGCAAGAACCCTGGCGAAAAGGACTTCGGTGAGCACAAGCCCCGCGAGACCATTACCGTGCTGGGCCATGAGCACCCGATACCGAGCGAGCACCAACCTTCCGAGCCGAACCCCCGATGATCCGTGACATTCTCAAGATGGGCGACGAACGCCTGCTGCGCATCGCCCCGCCAGTGCCCGACCATATGCTCGGCAGTGCCGAACTGCAGCAACTGATCGACGACATGTTCGAAACCATGCGCCATGTGGGGGGCGTGGGCCTGGCTGCGCCACAGATCGGCATCGACCTGCAGCTGGTGATCTTCGGCTTCGAGCGCAGCGAGCGTTACCCGGATGCCGAACCGGTGCCGCAGACTATCCTGCTCAACCCGGTCATCACGCCAACGTCCAGCGAGCTCGAGGACGGTTGGGAAGGTTGCCTGTCGGTGCCCGGCCTGCGCGGCGTGGTGCCGCGCTTCAAGCACATCTGCTATGAAGGCATCGATCCCCAGGGCAACCCGATCAACCGCTTTGCCGACGGCTTCCATGCGCGGGTGGTGCAACATGAATGCGACCACCTGATCGGTCGGCTGTACCCGTCACGCATCCAGGACTTTTCCCGGTTCGGCTACACCGAGGTGCTGTTCCCCGGGCTCGACGCCAGCGACGACTGACCCCGCTGCAGTGCCACCAGGCGCTTGCTGCGCTGGTAGCGCTGCAGGCGCCCAGCCAGGGCTTGCGGCAGTTGCCGGGCCACGTCGAAGCCCAGGCGCTGGTAGAAGGGCGCAAGGTCCGGGTGGCAGAACAGCCAGGTGGGCCCGCCAGCCTGTGCCAGCGCCGCCTCGACCAACCGCCCGGCCACCCCTTGGCTGCGCCGCTGCGGGTCGACGAACAACCCGGTCAGCCAGAAGCCATCGCCCACCGGGCTCAGGCTCAAGCCCGCGATGATGCCGGGGCCCCGCGCTACCCACAGTTGAGCGTCGCCCGCAGCACGCATGCGTGAGCCGTGCTGGCGGTAAAAGTGGTCCAGCAGCCGGCGTTCCGGGTCCGAAAGTTTCGAACAGTACAGGTTTTCAGAAATTGCGCGTCCTACCCTGAAAGGCGGCCAGGGGCTCTGGCTCGATATTTTGCGGTTAATTTGTCGCAGATTGTTGCATATTCGGCAAGGGTGAATGTCCGAGTTCGGGGTTCAACTATTCCGGGCCGGGAGTAGACTTTTACCCATCCCCCCTGGCAGTACGAAGCGGGATCGGTACTTCGTGCCATCTCCACCGCAGATGGCAACTTCTCCGCGCCGGTTACGGCAATAGAAGTCAATCGATCAGCTTGAATGCTCAAAAGGCACAAACACATGAAACCACTACTGATTCTTGCATTGGTCGGTATGTCCTCGTTCGCCCTCGCCGATGAGGCCAAGCCCGTCTCCAGCGAGCCCGTAGCCCAGCAGTACGATTACTCCATGAACCTGGACATCAAGCGGGTGATCAACCTGTCGACCATCCCCAACGTCTGCGAAGTGGTCCCTGCGACCATGACCTACGAAGACCATCAAGGCCAGGTGCACACCATCCAGTACCGGGCCATGGGTGAGGGGTGCCAGCAGGGTTGAGCGGGCGCTTGCCCGGTGTTGATGGCCCTTTCGCCGGCCTGCTGGTGACGGGGCCATCAACCGTTTTGCAGTTCGAGCAACAGAAAAATCCTGAATGAATATCGAGGAAAAAGTGCTATCTTAATTTGATAGCATTTTTCGATGAACACTCGATACCGCAAAATCCTCGACGCAATTTTCCGAACGCCGACCACGGCGTCGTTGGCTTTCTCCGAGATCGAGGCATTGGTACTCCATCTGGGTGGTGAGGTGCTGGAGCGGCAAGGTTCCAGGGTCAAGCTGGTGCTGGGTGGCCAATTCTGGAGATGCCATCGGCCTCATCCAGGCAAGGAAGCCAAGCGGTATCAGATTGAAGAAGCCCGTGAATTCCTCTTGCGGGCAGGAGTCAGGATATGAGTTGCATGCGCTACAAAGGCTACGCCGCCCGTATCGAGTACGACGCGCGTGACGATATCTTCGTCGGCCGTGTGCTTGGTATGCGTGACATCATCAGTTTTCACGCAAGCTCGGTGCCCGAGCTGCATGAGGCGTTTCGCGATGCGCTGGAAGATTACCTGGCCGACTGTGCAGAGCAGGGCATTGCGCCGGAAAAGCCTGCCTCGGGCAAAGTAATGCTGCGTATCCGGCCCGAAGTTCATGCAGCCGCGAGTGTTGCTGCCCGTGCTGCCGGCAAAAGCCTCAACCAGTGGGCCGACGAGGTCTTCGAACAAGCCGCAATGGCCTGAACAAGCCTGCTTTCGTTGTTTCTCGCGGGTATTCTGCAATTACTCATGCAGAATAGTTTCCGTTGCCTGTCGATTCCTCCGGTTCCCGTTCGACCAATAGGTGAGAGCACGTTGCACCCCGTGCCCAATCACCCATGACCTGTCGGAGGAACCCCCGATGAGCACCGCAGCCGAAACCGAGATCCGCCAGTTGATCGAGCGCTGGATGCAGGCCGTGCGCGACCGCGACATCCCCAACATCGTCGCTCCCTATGCCGACGACATCGTCGCCTTCGATGCCATCCAGGCCCTGCAATTCAAAGGCAAGGCCACCTACCAGGCGCACTGGGAAATGTGCATGGGCATGTGCCCCGGCCCCATGGTTTTCGATTTTGCCGAGCTTACCGTGCATGCCGCTGGCGACCTGGCCCTGGCTCACTGGCTGAACCGCTGTGGCCCGGCGGACAACGAAAGCCAGTGCGGCTTCATGCGCGCCACCGTGGGCTATCGTCGTCAAGGTGGCCAGTGGCTGGTAATCCACGAGCACTGGTCGGCGCCGTTCGACATGGAAACCCAAAAAGCCCTGTTCGATCTCAAGCCCTGAGCCGTTATCGCCAAACGCACTTTGCCAATGCCTGGAGGTGACCATGAAATACCTGTGCCTGGTCTATTGTGACGAGGGGCTGCTGCACAGCCTGCCCGACAGCCCAGAAGACGCCGAATGCATGGCGTATGCCGAATCCATTCAAGGCTCCGGGCGAATGCTGGCGGCCGAGGCGCTGAAGCCGGTGCAGACCGCCACCACCGTGCGCATGCGCAACGGCCACATGAGCCTGACCGACGGCCCGTTCGCCGAGACCAAGGAGCAACTGGCGGGGTTCTACCTGGTGGAGGCCCGCGACCTGAACGAGGCACTGAACATCGCCAAGGGCATCCCCGCCGCGCGGGTCGGCAGTGTCGAGGTGCGGCCGGTGCGCGAACTGCAACCCTGACAGCAACGGAGACCTACCAGCATGAGCCTTGCACACCCCGCGCAAGCGCAACACGAGTTGTCCATCAGCCGCCTGATCGACGCGCCACCGGCCAAGGTGTTCCGCGCCTGGACCGACCCCCAGTGGCTGATGCAGTGGTGGGGGCCGCATGGCATGACCACGCCGGAGTGCGAGATGCAACTGTGGATCGGTGGCCTGTTCCGCACCCTGATGCGGGCGCCGGATGGCAGCGAGTACCCGAACCAGGGCGTGTTTCTGGAAATCGCCGCGCCGCGGCGGCTGGTGTTCACCGATGCCTTCGGCCCGGGCTGGGTGCCTTCGGACAAGGCCTTCATGACCGCCGTGATCAGTTTTGACGAGGAACAGGGCAAAACCCGCTACACCGCGCGCGCCTGGCACTGGAATGCCGCCGACTGCCGCGCCCATGAGGAAATGGGCTTCCACCAGGGCTGGGGAGAGAGCCTGGACCGCCTGGTGGAGGTGGTAACCCAGCGGATGCCCGACTGATGACGGCACTGGCGCAGGTACGTGCCGAGGTCGAGGCGGTCTATCGGCGCGAGTCGCGGCGCATCCTGGCGACGCTGATCCGCCTGCTGGGTGATTTCGACCTGGCCGAGGAGGCCATGCACGATGCCTTCTTCATCGCCGTCGAGCGCTGGCAGCGTGACGGTATCCCCGAAAACCCGCGGGCGTGGCTGGTCTCAACCGGTCGCTTCAAGGCGATCGATGCGCTGCGCCGGCGCGCCCGTTTCGATCGTTCCCAGGTGGACCTGAGCATGCTGCTCGACGGCCAGGCGCAGGACCCCAGCGAAGAAGAACTGCTGGCCGACGACCGCCTGCGGCTGATCTTCACCTGCTGCCACCCGGCCTTGTCCGCCGATGCCCAGGTGCCGCTGACCCTGCGTGAAGTGTGCGACCTGACCACCGAGCAGATCGCCCGGGCTTTCCTGCAAAGCCCGGCCACCATCGCCCAGCGCATCGTGCGTGCCAAGGCCAAGATCCGCGATGCCGGCATCCCTTATCAGGTGCCGGAGCTGAACGAACTGCCCGAGCGGCTGGAGAGCGTGCTGCGAGTGATCTACCTGGTGTTCAACGAGGGCTATTCGGCGTCGTCGGGCGAGGCGCTGTTGCAGCAGGAACTGAGCGATGAAGCCATTCGCCTGGCGCGGCTGCTGGTGCAGTTGTTGCCCGACCCGGAGGCGGTCGGCCTGCTGGCCTTGATGTTGCTGCAAGCGTCCCGGCAGCGGGCGCGTACCGATGGCCAGGGCAACCTGGTATTGCTGGAGCAGCAGGACCGTAGCCTGTGGGACCGGCAACGCATTGCCGAAGGCTGCGAACTGGTGCGCCAGGCCCTGCAAAGCCGGGCGTTCGGTGCCTATACCGTGCAGGCAGCGATTGCAGCGGTGCATGCCGAAGCGGCGACCGCCGATGCGACCGACTGGGCGGAGATCGTCGGGCTGTATGACGTGTTGCAGCGGCATTGGCCGTCAGCAGTGGTAGAGCTGAACCGGGCCGTGGCGCTGGCGAAGCGGGATGGGCCGGAGGCTGGCCTGCGGGAGGTCGAAGGGATTCTGGCGCGGGGTGAACTGCTGGACTATCACCTGGCCCATGCGGCGCGGGCCGAGCTGTATTACCAGCTGGGGCATGTGGAGCAGGCGCGTGCGGCCTGGCGGCAGGCGCTGGCGCTGACCCGGCAGGAGCCGGAGCGCAGGCATATCGAGCGGCGGTTGCAGGCTATCGAATGATGTTGGCTGTGCCGGCCTCTTCGCGGGTAAACCCGCTCCCACAGGATTGCGTCACGGCTTGATGCTGTGAGGTCCATGTGGGAGCGGGTTTACCCGCGAAAGGGCCGGTACTGCCTGCATCAATCTTCAGCTAGCCACAAAATTCGGCGGCGAAACCAGCTCGACGGTCTGCTGCTTGCGCGGCGCCAGGATCTCGGCCTCGCCCTGGACTACCAGCTCATCATTCTGGTTGAACACATTGGTGGCGATGCGCACCTTGAACTTGGGCAGCTTCTCCAGGATTTCCAGGCGTACGGTCAGGGTATCGCCAATTTTCACCGGCTTCTGGAAGCTCATTTGCTGACCCAGGTAGATGGTGCCAGGGCCAGGCAGGGTGCAGGCCACTGCAGCACTGATCAGGGCACCGCTGAACATGCCGTGGGCAATGCGCTCGCGGAACATGCTCTTGGCAGCGAACTCGGCATCCAGGTGCACCGGGTTGTGGTCACCGGACATCGCGGCGAACAGCTGGATGTCGCGTTCTTCAACGGACTTCTTGTACTCGGCCTTCTGGCCGACTTCGAGGGCTTCGTAAGGCGTGTTGGTGACCTGGGACATCGGGGCTTCCTTAAGCGGTAGAGGAGGGCGGCTATCATTCACTGCGCACAGGGCGGCCAAGGGCAAGCGCCTGTTCAAGCCAGCCGAGAATATCGGCGGTGACCTCGTCACGGTTGGTTTCGTTGAGTACTTCATGCCGCGCCTCAGGATAGACGCGCAGCTGTACATGTCGATTGCCGGTCGCGCGCAGGGCGTCGGCCAGGTGGGTGAGACGCTTGCCGGCACTGACCGGATCACATTCACCCCCGATCACCAGCAACGGCAGGTTCGGATCGATCTGCGCGAGGTTACTCGGCTGGCTGATCTGCGCCAAGCCTTGCAGCAGGTCGAGCCACAACTGGTTGCTGCAGCGAAAGCCGCACAGCGGGTCGTTGACGTACAGATCGACCTGCGCCGGGTCGCGGCTGAGCCAGTCGAACGCGGTGCGGTTGGGCTTGAAGGCCTTGTTGAACGAGCCGAACGACAACCATTCGATCAGCGCGCTCTTGCCCAGCGGCCCCTGGCGCCAGGCCTCCAGCCGGGCAATCAGCCGCGCCACGCGGTACAGCGCCGCCGGCTGGTAGTTGGAGCCGCTGAGGATCGCCCCATGCAGGCTGGCGCTGTGGTGCAGCAGATAGGCCTGGGCGATGTAACTGCCCATGCTGTGGCCGAACAGGAACAACGGCGTGCACGGGTACTGCTGGCCGATGTGCTGGGCCAGCAGCCCGAGGTCGTTGACCACGGCATTCCAGCCATGATGGCGGGCGAACAGGCCGAGGCTGCCCAGTTCGGCGGTGCGCCCATGGCCGCGCTGGTCGGCGGCGAACAGGGCAAAGCCGGCCGCGCTCAGGGCATGGCCCAGGTGCTGGTAGCGCCCGGCATGTTCGGCCATGCCGTGGGCCAGCAGCACCACGGCTTTTACTGGCGTGGCCGGTAGCCATTGGTGCACGTACAGGCTGCAGTGCTCGCTGGCGGGCAGCCAGAAGGCGTCGTGAGGCATGGCGGGTCCTTGTGCGCACAGGTATCCGGACAGTGTATGCACAACCGACCGGATTGCAGGAAGGGCACAAATAAGATTCACAATGTTAATGGCGGCACTTGGCGTATATGCCGCCTTGAGCTTACCTGCTAACGTCGGATCAACGCCTTTTCGCTTTCGGGCGGGCAGGTGAAAGGACTACAGGACTCACAGCAGGTCCAGGCAGAGGAACAATAATAAATGCAAGCCGACTTCTGGAATGACAAGCGCCCGGCGGGCGTGCCTTCGACCATCGACATCAATGCCTACACCTCGGTCGTCGAGGTGTTCGAGCGCTCCTGTAAACGCTTCGCCGACCGCCCGGCCTTCAGCAACCTGGGCGTGACCCTGAACTACGCGGAGCTGGAACGCCATTCGGCGGCCTTCGCCGCCTGGTTGCAGCAGCATACCGACCTCAAACCGGGTGACCGCATCGCGGTGCAGATGCCCAACGTGCTGCAATACCCCATCGCCGTGTTCGGTGCCCTGCGCGCAGGCCTGATCGTGGTCAACACCAACCCGCTGTACACCGAGCGCGAGATGCGTCACCAGTTCAAGGACAGCGGCGCACGTGCGCTGGTGTACCTGAACATGTTCGGCAAGCGCGTGCAGGAGGTGCTGCCCGATACCGGCATCGAGTACCTGATCGAGGCGAAGATGGGCGACTTGCTGCCTACCGCCAAGGGCTGGCTGGTCAACACCGTGGTCGACAAGCTGAAGAAAATGGTGCCGGCCTACCAGCTGCCCCAGGCGGTGCCGTTCAAGCAGGTGCTGCGCCAGGGCCGCGAGCTGTCGCACAAGCCGGTGCCGCTCTGCCTGGACGACATCGCCGTGCTGCAATACACCGGCGGCACTACCGGCCTGGCCAAGGGCGCCATGCTCACCCACGGCAACCTGGTGGCCAACATGCTGCAGGTGCTGGCCTGCTTCTCGCAGCACGGGCCGGACGGGCAGAAGCTGATCAAGGACGGCCAGGAGGTGATGATCGCACCACTGCCGCTGTATCACATCTATGCCTTTACCGCGAACTGCATGTGCATGATGGTCACCGGCAATCACAACGTGCTGATCACCAACCCGCGTGATATCCCCGGCTTCATCAAGGAGCTGGGCAAATGGCGTTTTTCCGCCTTGCTGGGCCTGAACACCCTGTTCGTCGCGCTGATGGACCACCCGGGCTTCCGCCAGCTCGACTTTTCGGCGCTGAAGGTCACCAATTCCGGCGGCACCGCGCTGGTCAAGGCCACGGCCGAGCGTTGGGAGGCGCTTACCGGTTGCCGCATTGTCGAAGGCTACGGCCTGACCGAAACCTCGCCAGTGGCCAGCACCAACCCTTACGGCCAGTTGGCGCGCCTGGGCACGGTGGGCATCCCGGTGGCGGGCACTGCCTTCAAGGTGATCGACGATGACGGCAACGAGCTGCCGCTGGGCGATCGGGGCGAGCTGTGCATCAAGGGCCCGCAGGTGATGAAAGGTTACTGGCAGCAGCCCGAAGCCACGGCCCAGGCCCTGGATGCGGAAGGCTGGTTCAAGACTGGCGACATCGCGGTGATCGACCCGGACGGCTTCACCCGCATCGTCGACCGCAAGAAGGACATGATCATCGTCTCGGGTTTCAACGTGTACCCCAACGAGATCGAGGACGTGGTGATGGGCCACCCCAAGGTCGCCAACTGCGCAGCCATCGGCGTGCCGGACGAGCGCTCCGGCGAGGCGGTGAAGCTGTTCGTGGTGCCGCGCGAAGGCGGGCTGAGCGTGGATGAGCTGAAGGCCTACTGCAAGGCCAACTTTACCGGCTACAAGGTGCCCAAGCACATCGTGCTGCGCGAGTCGTTGCCGATGACACCGGTGGGCAAGATCCTGCGGCGGGAGCTGCGGGATATCGCTTGAGACCGAGTTGGATTCTTCGCGGTGTACGACCGG
>NZ_JAMBDI010000023.1:0-76426 GCF_036858055.1 Pseudomonas sp. SF2
TGGCCCGAAACAGATGTAGGAGCGAGCTTCGCTCGCGATGCGCCGCGCGGGCGGCGCTCGATCTCACAGGCGCCACACCTGCCAAGGCGAACACCTGTCAGCCCAACACCTCCCTATGCCCCTGCGCCATCGCCACCACCACCTTGCGCTTGCCGGTAAACGGCGACCGCGCATGCGCCGCGAGCATGTTATCCAGCATCAGCACATCGTTCTCCAGCCAAGGGAAGCTGATGGTGCATTCATCCAGCACCCCACGCACTTCATCCAGCAGCGAATCCTCGATGGTCGTACCGTCGCCGTAATACACGTTACGCGGCAGGTCCTCTTCCTCGACGATGTCCATCAACGACTCGCGCACTTCTGGCTGCAGGTTCGACACATGGAACAGGTGCGCCTGGTTGAACCACACGTCCTCCCCGGTCACCGGGTGACGCGCCACCACCTGGCAGCGCTGACGGGTGCGCAATTCGCCGTCATCCTTCCAGATGCACTCGATGGCATGCGCCCGGCAATAGGCCTCGACCTGGCGCGGGTCCTCAGTGTTGAACACCTGCGACCATTCCACATCAAGGCCGTTGCCGTAGTTGCGCACGTACATCAGCCCCTTCTCCACCAGCCGCTCACGAATACGCACCGGCATGCGCCGGTACACCTCGCGGCTGTCGGCAATCGGCGTCTGGCCACCGGTCTCGGCGGGGATCACGCTGTAGAACCAGATCTTCATCGGCCATTCCAGGGTATAGGCCTGCTCGTTGTGCAAGGGGATGCTCTGGTGCGCCGGGTACTCGGTGGAGGTGTACACCCCCTTGGTCACGTTGCTGCGCGGGGTGGAGCCAAATTCGTAATTGAGCAACGGGTGGCCGAAAGAAGCGGCGAACTGGCGGAACGCTTCGGCGCCACCCACCTCGAACCCGCGAAACAGGATGCCGCCGGCCTGCAGCAGGTGCTGGTCCACCAGCGGCTGCAACTCGGCAAAGGCTTCCAGCAGGTCGATACCCGGCTCCGGCGCGCGTACCAGCAGCGGCAGGTTGCCGCGCGCGGCGTCCAGGGGTTCGATCGCAAAGCTCAGCAGTTCACTCATGTCCGGTCACCTCAAGCCAGGGCCGCATAGGCGGCGAAATCGGGATGTGCGCCATGTCGGCGCCTGACTAGATGAACGAGCGGGGCATAGGGAAATTCACCAGGGCCACACACACAGGTAAAGCTGGCACGCGCCGGTTCGTCTGAACGATGTGCACCCGTTTATCGCCCAGGAACCGTACATGACTCGCCAGCTTCTGCTCCTCGCCCTGCTCGCCGCGCCCCCTGCCGCGTGGTCGGCAGAGCCATGCGCCGTGGAAATCCATGGCACCGACCAGATGACCTTCGACAAGGCCGCCATCAGCGTGCCCAAGGCCTGCACCGCGTTCACCGTCACCCTCACCCACCCCGGCGCCATGCCGAAGAACGTGATGGGCCACAACTGGGTGCTGAGCACCCAGGCCGACATGCAGGGCGTGCTCGACGACGGCCTGAAAGCCGGCGAAGCGCAGGACTACGTGAAGCCCGGCGACACCCGGGTCATCGCCCACACCCGCCTGATCGGCGGCGGTGAAACAGACAGCGTCACCCTCGACACCCGGTCGCTCAAGGCCGGTACCGCCTACAGCTTCTACTGCTCGTTCCCGTTCCACAGCACCTTGATGAAGGGCACCCTGACCCTCGGCAGCTGACCCCGCCCACTTCACCAGCGAGATCACGCTTCATGAAAACCTCCTCCCCCGGGGCCATCCGCGAATTGCTGGGCCTGCTGAAACCCTACCGCCCGGCGGTAATCGTCTCGGTGCTGCTGGGCATGCTCGGCGGCCTGGCCGTGACCGCCCTGCTGGCCACCGTCAACCAGGGCCTGCATGCGGCGGGCGGCATGAGCCAGGGCGTGATCCTGGCCTTCGCCGGCCTGTGCGTGCTGGCCTTGGTCAGCAGTGTGGCGGCCGACAGCGGCACCAATTACGTAGGGCAGAAAGTCATCGCCCGATTGCGCAAGGACCTCGGCGCCAAGGTGTTGTCAGCGCCAATCGAACAGATCGAGCGTTACCGCACCCACCGCCTGATCCCGGTGCTGACCCGCGACGTCGACACCATCAGCGACTTTGCCTTCGCCTTCGCCCCGCTGGCCATCTCGCTCACCACCGTGACCGGCTGCATGGCCTACCTGGCCTGGCTGTCGTGGCCGATTTTCCTCATCACCCTGGCAGCCATCGGCATCGGCAGCGGCGTGCAGTACATCGCCCGGCAAAAAGGCGTTGCCGGTTTCAACGCTGCCCGCGATGCCGAAGACAACCTGCAAAAGCACTACTCGGCCATCGCCGAGGGCGCCAAGGAGCTGCGCATCGACCGCCGCCGCCGCCACGCCATGCTGACCCGCAACATCCAGGGCACCGCCGACTTCATCGCCAACACCCATATCCGCGCCATCAACATCTTCGTCGCGGCCAAGAGCCTGGGGTCGATGCTGTTCTTCGTGGTCATCGGCCTGACCCTGGCCCTGCAATCGCTATGGCCGAGCAACGACCCGGCGGTGATGAGCGGCTTCGTGCTGGTGCTGCTGTACATGAAAGGCCCGCTGGAAACCTTGATCGGCAACCTGCCTATCCTCGGCCGCGCCCAGGTGGCGTTCCGCCGCATCGCCGACCTGTCCGAGCGCTTTTCCTCGCCCGAGCCGCACCTGCTGCTGGAGCCGCCGGTCAAGCGCGCCGCCCCGGCCAGCGCGCACCTGGAGCTGCACAACGTCGAGTACGCCTACCCGCCGGTGGACGGCAACGAGCCGTTCCGCGTCGGGCCGGTGAACCTGAGCATCGAGCCGGGCGAGATCCTGTTCATCGTCGGCGAGAACGGCTGCGGCAAGACCTCGCTGATCAAGCTGCTGCTGGGCCTGTACACCCCGCAACGCGGCGAAGTGCGCCTGAACGGCAAGGCCGTCGGCCCGGAGGGGCTGGATGACTATCGCCAGCTGTTCACCACGGTATTCGCCGACTATTACCTGTTCGACGACCTGCCCGAGCACGAGCACAGCCTGCCCAGCGATGCCACGCGCTACCTGGAACGGCTGGAGATTGCCCACAAAGTGAGCGTGCGCGATGGCGCCTTTACCACCACCGACCTGTCGACCGGCCAGCGCAAGCGCCTGGCACTGGTCAATGCCTGGCTGGACGGGCGGCCGGTGCTGGTGTTCGACGAATGGGCGGCGGACCAGGACCCGACCTTCCGCCGGGTGTTCTACACCGAGCTGCTGCCGGACCTGAAGCGTTTGGGCAAGACCATCATCGTGATTTCGCATGATGACCGGTATTTCGATACGGCGGACAAGGTGGTGCACCTTAGCCGAGGGAAAGTGGTCGAGGCGTTGGAGCCGGCTTGAGACAGCAAAGGGGGGCTGCGCGCCCCCTCATCAACCACAATCTGTAATCGCTCTATAGTCTGTCTATAATTCCCTATAAACACCGAACCAGAGTGGTTTCCTGAGAGGACGCCGGGGGCGCTTTGCACCCCTATCGCGACACAAGGCCGCTCCCACAGGTGCTGCGCAATTCCAGGGAGTGGCGCGGTAGCTGTGGGAGCGGCCTTGTGTCGCGATGGGCTGCAAAGCAGCCCCAACAGGCAGAATCAGAACAACCAGCGATACAGCAGATACGCCACCACCGCCGCCAATACAGGCCGCAGCACGCGGTAGGCCTTGGGGTTGGCGCGCTTGAACTGCTTCACCTGGCCACTGATCCGGTTGCTGAAGCGCTTGCTCCAGGCATACGCCTGGTTGATCCCGCCCACACGCTCGTCATCGGTGTTCTGCGGCGCAGTAGCACGGCCGAGGAAGGCGCTGACCTGGCGGTTGATGCGGGTCATCAGCGGGCTGCTCAGCGGGCGTTCGATGTCGCAGAACAGGATCACCCGGGTGACGTCGGTCTCGTTCTTGACCCAGTGCACGTAGGTTTCGTCGAACATCACATCCTCGCCATCACGCCAGGCATATTCCTCGCCATCGACGTAGATGCGGCAAGCATCGGAGTTGGGGGTGGACAGGCCAAGGTGGTAGCGCAGGGAACCGGCGAACGGGTCGCGGTGCGGGTTCAGGTGGCTGCCGCCGGGCAGCAGGGCGAACATCGCACCCTTGACGTTGGGGATGCTGCTGACCAGCTCGACGGTGCGCGGGCACAGGGTTTCGGCAGAAGGCAACGGTTTGTCGTACCACTTCAGGTAAAAGCGCTTCCAGCCTTTCTTGAAGAACGAACCAAAGCCGGCGTCGTTATCCTTCTCGGCGGCGCGGATGTAGCCCTCGTCGAACAGGCGCATGGCCTCTTCGCGGATTTCCTGCCAGTTGTCCTTCAGCACGTCCAGCTCGGGGAAGCGCTGGCGGTCCAGGTAGGGCTTGGACGGTACGCCGGAGAACAGGTACATCAGGCTGTTATAAGGGGCGAACAGCGCCGAATGGTTGACGAACTGGCGCAACACCGGCAGGCGAGCCTTGCCGCGCAGGTGCACGAACAGCACGCTGCCGAAAAACACCAGCAAGACACCCGCCTTGGCTGCAAAGGAAAAGGTCATGCTTTCACTCCTTGAGGAAGCAACAGGGGTACGCACCCTGCTCTCCGATAAATCATCCTGCCATCATAAACTGATGCCGCCGAGGTAAAAACAACCTGGGCGGCAACTCAATCATGAAGATTTTGCAATGAACCAAGCCGCCAAACGTTGCGCCGGATCAGCGGCAAGGCCGATTACTGCTGGTTTTCCTGCTCGCTGAACATGTCGCTGAACAGCATGCTCGACAGGTAGCGCTCGCCGGAGTCCGGCAAAATTACGACGATGGTCTTACCCTGCATTTCCGGCTTTTCGGCCAGGCGCACGGCTGCCGCCATCGCCGCACCACAGGAAATACCGCAGAGGATGCCCTCCTCCTGCATCAGGCGGATGGCCATGGCCTTGGACTCTTCATCGGTTACCGTCTCCACCTGGTCGACAATCGACAGGTCGAGGTTCTTCGGCACGAAGCCGGCGCCGATGCCCTGGATCTTGTGCGGGCTCGGCTTGAGTTCTTCGCCGGCCAGGGTCTGGCTGATCAGCGGCGATGCCGCTGGCTCCACTGCCACCGACAGGATCGCCTTGCCCTGCGTATGCTTGATGTAGCGCGACACACCGGTGATGGTGCCGCCGGTACCGACGCCCGCCACCAGCACGTCGACCGCGCCGTCGGTGTCGTTCCAGATTTCCGGGCCGGTGGTTTTCTCGTGGATCGCCGGGTTGGCCGGGTTTTCGAACTGGCCCGGCAGGAAGTATTGGGCCGGGTCGGAGGCGACGATTTCATTGGCCTTCTCGATGGCGCCCTTCATGCCTTTGGCCGGATCGGTCAATACCAGTTCGGCGCCCAGCGCCTTCAGCACCTTGCGGCGCTCCAGGCTCATCGAGGCGGGCATGGTCAGCATCAGTTTGTAGCCACGGGCAGCGGCAACGAAAGCCAGGCCAATGCCAGTGTTGCCCGAGGTCGGCTCGACGATGGTCATGCCCGGCTTGAGCTTGCCGCTGCTTTCGGCGTCCCAGACCATGTTCGCGCCGATGCGGCATTTGACCGAATAACCCGGGTTACGCCCTTCGATCTTGGCCAGGATGGTCACGCCGCGCGGGGCAATGCGGTTGATCTGCACCAGCGGCGTGTTACCGATGGAGTGGGCGTTGTCTGCAAAGATACGGCTCATGGCAGGGGTCCTTGGCATGAATAAAAGCAGGGAAAGACCTCAAGGGTAAGCCCGGGCCGGTGGCCCGTAAAGCCTGTTCGAACTCAGCCAGACACGTTGCGGTCAACCGCACATCCTGCCTTGGAGACACTTCGATGAGAGCCCGTTATCGCTGGCCGTTGATCGGCCTGGCCAGCCTGATCGTGCTGTTGGTGGCGCTGCACCTGGCCCTGCCCTATCTGGTGCGCGACTACCTCAACGACAAACTGGCCGACATGGGCGACTACCGTGGCCAGGTGGCCGATGTGGACCTGGCCTGGTGGCGCGGCGCGTACCAGATCAACGGGCTGAAGATCGTCAAGACCACCGGCAAGGTGCCGGTGCCGTTTCTCGACGCGCCGCTGATCGACCTGTCGGTGAGCTGGCACGCCCTGTGGCACGACCGCGCAGTGGTTGCCGAAGTGGTGTTCGACCGGCCGGAGCTCAACTTCGTCGATGGCGGCAACAAACAGAACTCGCAGACCGGTCAGGGCACCGACTGGCGCCAGCAACTGGAAAAACTGCTGCCGATCACCCTGAACGAGGTTCGCATCGACAAAGGCGTGCTGACGTTCCGCAACTTCAACTCCAGGCCACCGGTCAACCTCAAGGCCACACAGCTCGATGCCAGTATTCGCAACCTCACCAACATTCGTGACGAAAAGGGCCGACGCGATGCCAGCTTTGATGGCACCGCGCTGATCGTCGGCGAGGCCAAGGTGGAAAGTCGCGCCACTTTCGACCCCTTCAGCGATTTCGACGACTTCGAGTTCCGCCTGCGCGCCACCGGTATCGAGCTGCGCAAGCTCAATGACTTCGCCAGCGCCTACGGCAAGTTCGACTTCAATGCCGGGCACGGCGATGTGGTGATAGAGGCCGAGGCGACCGACGGCCGATTGAACGGGTACATCAAGCCACTGTTGCGGGATGTGGATGTGTTCGACTGGCAGCAGGATGTGCAGGAAAAGGACAAAGGCTTCTTCCGCTCAGTCTGGGAAGCGCTGGTGGGTGCGACCGAGACGGTATTGAAAAACCAGCCAAAGAACCAGTTCGCGACCCGTGTCGAGCTCAGCGGGAGCGTGCACAAGCAGGATATCAGCGCCTTCGAGGCGTTTTTGCAGATACTGCGCAACGGGTTCATTCAGGCGTTCAATGCGCGGTATGAGCGTGACGCGCCGGATTCCGACTAGGAGCGCGTGACGGGGCATTCAGGGACTGAATACCTGGTCTGCGTTTCCAGTCGGCGAACCCCGCGTTATAGTCGGTGACAAATCAAAATATGTACTGCTTGTGCTGGCCTCTTCGCGGGTAAACCCGCTCCCACAGGTACCCCACCTTTCTTGAGGTTTGTGGAATACCTGTGGGAGCGGGTTTACCCGCGAAAGGGCCGGTGCAGGCTTCCAGCAGAGGACAGACCCATGAAGTTCGAAGGCACCCGCGACTACGTCGCCACAGACGACCTGAAACTGGCGGTAAACGCGGCCATCACCCTCGAACGCCCCTTGCTGGTCAAGGGCGAACCCGGCACCGGCAAGACCATGCTCGCCGAGCAGCTGGCGGCCTCGTTCGGTGCGCGCCTGATCACCTGGCACATCAAGTCCACCACCAAGGCCCACCAGGGCCTCTACGAGTACGACGCGGTCAGCCGCCTGCGTGACTCACAACTGGGCGTGGACAAGGTCCACGACGTGCGCAACTACCTGAAAAAGGGCAAGCTGTGGGAAGCCTTCGAGGCCGAGGAACGGGTCATCCTGTTGATCGACGAAATCGACAAGGCCGACATCGAGTTCCCCAACGACCTGCTGCAAGAGCTCGACAAGATGGAGTTCTACGTCTACGAAATCGACGAGACCATCAAGGCCAGACAGCGCCCGATCATCATCATCACCTCCAACAACGAAAAGGAGCTGCCGGACGCCTTCCTGCGTCGCTGCTTCTTCCACTACATCGCCTTCCCTGACCGCACCACCCTGCAGCAGATCGTCGACGTGCACTACCCGAACATCAGCCAGTCGCTGGTCAGCGAGGCGCTGGACGTATTCTTCGACGTGCGCAAGGTACCGGGCCTGAAGAAAAAGCCCTCCACCTCCGAACTGGTCGACTGGCTCAAGCTGCTGATGGCCGACAACATCGGTGAAGCGGTGCTGCGCGAACGCGACCCGACCAAGGCCATTCCGCCGCTGGCCGGCGCGCTGGTGAAGAACGAGCAGGACGTGCAGCTGCTCGAACGGCTGGCCTTCATGAGCCGGCGCGGCAACCGCTGACAGGAGCCGGGCCATGCTGCTCAACCTGTTCAATGAAATGCGCGCGGCCAAGGTGCCGGTGTCGGTACGCGAACTGCTCGACCTGCACCAGGCCCTGCAAAAGCGCGTGGTGTTCGCCGACATGGACGAGTTCTACTACCTCGCCCGCGCCATCCTGGTGAAGGACGAGCGCCACTTCGACAAGTTCGACCGGGCCTTCGCCGCCTACTTCAAGGGCCTGGAGAACCTCGACCGGCACATCGAGGCGCTGATCCCCGAAGACTGGCTGCGCAAGGAATTCGAGCGTTCGCTGACCGACGAGGAGCGCGCGCAGATCCAGTCGCTGGGCGGCCTGGACAAGCTGATCGAGGAGTTCAAGAAGCGCCTCGAAGAGCAGAAGGAACGTCACGCCGGCGGCAACAAGTGGATCGGCACCGGCGGCACCAGCCCGTTCGGCTCGGGCGGTTTCAACCCCGAGGGCATCCGCGTGGGCGAGGCCGGCAAGCGCCAGGGCAAGGCGGTGAAAGTGTGGGACCAGCGCGAATACAAGAACCTGGACGACCAGGTGGAGCTGGGCACGCGCAACATCAAGCTGGCGTTGCGCCGGCTGCGCAAGTTCGCCCGTGAAGGCGCTGCCGAAGAGCTGGACATCGACGGCACCATCGACCACACCGCACGGGATGCCGGGCTGCTGAACATCCAGATGCGCCCCGAGCGGCGCAACACGGTGAAGCTGCTGTTGCTGTTCGACATCGGTGGCTCGATGGACGCCCACGTCAAGGTCTGCGAAGAGCTGTTCTCGGCGTGCAAGACCGAGTTCAAGCACCTGGAGTACTACTACTTCCACAATTTCGTGTACGAGTCGGTGTGGAAGAACAACCTGCGCCGCACCTCGGAGCGCTATTCCACCTTCGACCTGCTGCACAAGTACGGTGATGACTACAAGGTTGTGTTCGTCGGCGACGCGGCCATGGCGCCCTACGAGATTACCCAGCCGGGTGGCAGCGTGGAGCACTGGAACGAAGAAGCCGGGTATGTGTGGATGCAGCGTTTCATGGAGAAGTTCAGGAAGATCATCTGGATCAACCCGTATCCCAAGCAGGCCTGGGACTACACCGCATCGACCCATCTGGTGCGGGACTTGATCGAGGACAAGATGTACCCGCTGACCCTGCAGGGGTTGGAGGAAGGGATGCGTTACCTGTCCAAGTGATGTTGCCGGTACCGGCCCTTTCGCGGGTGAACCCGCTCCCACAGGTATTGCGCAAGCCTTGAGGCCTGTGGGGTACCTGTGGGAGCGGGTTCACCCGCGAAGAGGCCGGCAGCCTTAACGCCAACGGTCCAGGTATACCTGCTGCTCCCGCCAGGCCTCGTCCTGCACCACCGCCCTGAACCGCACCACAGCCCCCGGCATGCACTGCGCCAGTTGCGCCAGCGCCAACGGCGTCAACGCCCCCAGCCGCGGATAGCCGCCAATGGTCTGCCGGTCATTGAGCAACACGATCGGCTGCCCATCCGGCGGCACCTGCACCGCCCCCAGCGGAATCCCCTCGGAAATCATCGGCGCACCCTGGTAGACCAGCTGCGGCCCCAGCAGGCGGATGCCCATGCGGTCGGCCCGACTGTCCAGCCTCCACTCACGGTTGAACGCCTCGAACAGGCTGGTACCGCTGAAGTCACCGATCTGTGCGCCCATCACCAGGTCAAGCACAGGCTTTTGTGCGTACTGTGGCCGCAGCGCTTCCGGTACCTCACGCAGGGTCGCCGACGTGCCTGAAAATGCCAGCGCCTGGCCTTTGCCGAGCGCAGAGCCGTGGCCATCGATACCGCCCAGTTCTTCGCGCACGACCGTGGCACAACTGCCCAGCACATCCTCGCCCAGAAAACCGCCAGGTGCTGCCAGATACGCCCGCACGCCCTGCTTCGGCTGTTTCAGGCTCAACCGCTGCCCCTTGGCCAAGGCAAAGCTGCGCCAGGGCGCCAGCGGCTGGTCATCGACCCGCGCATCCAGGTCGGCACCGGCCAGGGCCAGCACACAATCCTGTTCAGCGACCACACAGAAACCGCCCAGCGCCACCTCCACCACCGGTGCCGCCAACGGGTTGCCCAGCAGCCAGTTGGCCCAGTGCATCGCCACCCAGTCCAGCGCCCCGCCCTGGGTCACGCCCAGGTGGCGTACGCCAAAACGCCCGGCATCCTGCAACTGGCACAGCGGCGTACTGGCCTCGATCTTCAACTGCTTCATGCTTGTGCCTCCACATCACCGCCCAACGCCAGGAACTCGCTGCGCGAAACCGGCACGAAGCGCACCCGGTCACCGGGTTGCAGCAGGCTGTAGCCCTCGCGTTCACGGTCGAACAGACGCACCGGGGTACGCCCGATCAGGTTCCAGCCCCCCGGCGATACCGCCGGATAGGCTGCCGTCTGGCGCTCGGCAATGCCGACGCTGCCGGCCGCCACGCGCTTGCGCGGGGTGCTCAGGCGCGGGCTGGCCAGGCGTTCGTCCACCAGGCCCATGAAGCCGAAACCGGGGGCGAAACCCAGGGCGAACACCGGGTACTCACGCTGGCTGTGCAAGCGGACCACCTCTGCTTCACTCAAGCCACTACGGGCCGCCAACACCGGCAGTTCCGGGCCGACACTGGCGTCGTACCACACCGGGATCTCATGGCGGCGGCCAGCGCTGCCCGTGTCGGGCTGCAAGCCTTCCAGCGCACGGATGATCAGCGCCCTCGCCTCACCCGGTGGCAGGTCGAACTGCACCATCAGCGTGGTGTAGGACGGCACCAGGTCCAGCAAGTGCTCGCCGAACGCCGCGTGCAAGCGCTGGCTGGCGGCGAGCATCCACGGCATGTTGCCCTCGTCGATACCATCGAACAGGCGCACCATCAGGCTGTCGATGGCCACGACTTCAATGCGCGGTTTCATCGCGACTCCAGGGCATCGAGGGCCTGGCGAATCTGCCGCACTGCCGCCACCGAACTGTCGTTGTCGCCGTGCACGCACAGCGTGCTGGCCACAAGCCTCAAGGCACTGCCATCATCCGCCACCAGCGTATCGCCACGGGCCAGGCGCACGGCCTGCTCCACCACCAGTGCCGGATCGTGGTGAACCGCGCCCGGCAGGCGCCGCGACACCAGATGACCGCTGGCGGTGTAGGCGCGGTCGGCGAATGCTTCGAACCACAGCGGCACGCCAATTTCATCACCCAGGGCCTGGGCGGCGCGGTTGTCGGCAGTGGCCATCAGCATCAGCGGCAGGTCGCCGCCGTAGGCCGCCACAGCTTCCAGTACGGTACGCAGCTTGAGCGGGTCGGCCATCATGTCGTTGTACAGCGCACCATGGGGTTTCACATAGGCCACGCGGCCGCCCAGCACTTTGCAGATACCCTCCAGCGCACCGATCTGGTAGTGCAGCAGGTCGCGGATTTCCTCCGGGCTGCAGGCCATGGAACGGCGGCCGAAGCCGACCAGGTCCGGGTAGGCCGGGTGCGCGCCGATGGTCACCCCGTGCTCCAGCGCCAGCGCCACGGTGCGGCGCATGATGCCGGGGTCCCCGGCGTGGTACCCGCAGGCGATGTTGGCGCAATCGATGTAGGGCATGACCTCGGCATCCAGGCCCATGCGCCAGCTGCCAAAACTCTCGCCCATGTCACAATTGAGTAGCAGGCGTTCCACCGCGCGGCCTCCATTGTCGTTGTTCATATGCCTACCTTACCGCGCCTGCAGCTGTTTGCCGCGGGTTTCCGGCAGGCTCAGCGCCGCCACGATCACCACGCCGTAGGACACGGCGGAGAACACGCCGATGCCCAGGCCCAGCGGCACTTTCTGGCCGAGCACGCCGATCAGCAGCGGGAACAGCGCCGCGATGACCTTGCCGATGTTGTAGCAGAAGCCCTGCCCCGAACCGCGGATACGCGTGGGGAACAGTTCGGTGAGGAACGCGCCCATGCCGCTGAAGATGCCCGAGGCGAAGAAGCCCAGCGGGAAGCCCAGCCACAGCATCACGCCATCGCTGACCGGCATTTGCGTGTACAACAGCACGATGACGAACGAGCCCACGGCGAACAGGATGAAGTTCTTCTTGCGCCCCAGCAGGTCGGACAGGTACGCACTGACCACATAGCCGACGTAGGAGCCGACGATCACCATGGCCAGGTACCCACCAGTGCCCAGCACGCTCAGGCCGCGCTCGTTCTTGAGGAAGGTCGGCAGCCACGAGGTGATGGCGTAGTAGCCACCCAGTGCGCCGGTGGTCAGCAGAGACGCACGCACGGTGGTCCAGAGCATGCCCGGGGCGAAGATTTCGTAGAACTGTGCAGGTGCCTCGGCGTTTTCCACCGCCTTGGCTTCGCGGTACACCTCGGGGTCCTTGACCAGGCGGCGGACAAAGATCACGAAGATCGCCGGTACCAGGCCCAGCAGGAACAGCGCGCGCCAGGCCTGCTCTGCCGGCAGCCAGGAGAACAGCAGCGCGTAGAGGATGGCGGTGAGGCCCCAGCCAAGGGCCCAGCCGGACTGCACCATGCCCACCGCCTTGCCACGGTCCTGGGCGCGGATCACCTCGCCGATCAGCACCGCGCCGGCGGTCCACTCACCGCCAAAGCCAAAGCCCATCAGGGTACGGGCAATCAGCAGCTGTTCGTAGTTCTGGGCGAAGCCGCAGAGGAAGGTGAAGAAGGCAAACCACAGCACCGTCAGTTGCAGGGTGCGTACGCGGCCAATACGGTCGGAGAGTATGCCGGCCACCCAGCCACCCACGGCCGAGGCGATCAACGTGCTGGTATGGATCAGCCCGGCTTCGGTGGTGGTGATGCCCCACAGCATGATCAGCGTGGGGATGACGAAACTGAGCATCTGCGTGTCCATGCCGTCCAGGCCATAGCCGATCTTGCAGCTCCAGAATGTCCGGCGTTGCTGTGAGTCGATGTCGCGGTACCAGGCGAAAGGCCCGGACGAAGAGGGGGTACTGACCTGCTGCTGCACGCCGGTAGGGTTCATGCTTGCCTCGGCTTGTTGGTATTGTTTTATAGGCGACAAAGGGTCGCGGCCTGAGCGCCATTGTTCAGAGGCCGCGCCACCTGCGTCCAACGAGAAAAACCGCCGGTCTGGAACAAGAAAAACTGATCATGAACCTTCGCTTCCTCGAAACCTTCGTCTGGGTCGCCCGGCTCAAGAGCTTCCGCCTGACCGCGGAGAAGCTGTTTACCACCCAGGCCTCGGTGTCCAGCCGCATTGCCGCGCTGGAAGCCGACCTGGGCGTGAAGCTGCTGCTGCGCGACTCACGCGGCGTCAGCCTGACCCCGGAAGGCGGCAAGGTGCTGGAATATGCCGAGCGCATGCTGGAAACCGCCAAGGCCATGAAACAGTCGCTGGACAGCGACCGGGCCAAGGTCGGGCGCATCCGAATCGGGGTGATGGACACGGTGATCCACACCTGGATGAGCGCGCTGGTGGCGGAGCTGACCGAGCGTTACCCGCAGGTGGAGATCGAACTGGTGGCCGACACGGCGCTGAACCTTCGCGAGCAATTGCAGAAGGGCTTTCTCGACGTGATCCTGCAGACCGACCTGCTGCGCGAGCAGTCGATCCGCAGTCTCGACCTGGCGCGCTACCCGATGGGTTGGGTGGTGGCCGCCGGCTCGCACCAGCACCGCGACTACGCTTCACTGGCCGAGCTTGGGCGGGAACGCATCATCACCTTCTCGAAGAACTCGCGGCCGCACCAGGAAGTGCTGAGCCTGCTGCAGGGCGCGGGGGCCGAAGCGCCGCGGCTGAACTGCGTGAACTCGGTGGCGGCGATTACCCGGCTGTTGCGCGACGGGTTTGGCATTGGCGCACTACCCCCGGCGCTGGTGGATGCCGAGTTGAGCCGGGGTGAGCTGGTGTTGCTGCAAGGGTTGCAACCGCCGCCAAGCCTGGAGCTGGTGGTGGCCTGGCAGACCGGGGTGGCGTTGGTGGATGAAGTGGTCGGGGTGTGCCGGCAGGTGCTGGAGGGGTATGCGCGGGATGTGGGTGGGCAACGGATTGTGTTGGTCTGACAGATTTGCAGTGCCTGTGCTGGCCTCTTCGCGGGTAAACCCGCTCCCACAGGATCACCACAGATCTTGAAGGCTGCGCTGTACCTGTGGGAGCGGGTTTACCCGCGAAGAGGCCAGCACAGGCACAGGATGCCTTAGCGCCAGCTCTCTTTCACCGCCCCACGCCGCCCGCCCAGGATCACCCAGCCAATCCCCAGCAACAGGCTCTCGACCACGAAGGCCAGCACAAACCCTGCACCAAGCCCCCAGCCAACCGCCTCGGGCACCAGCAGGATCTGGTAGCTGTAGCCATTGAGGGTTTCTTCGCGCAACTGCGGGTCGGCCTGCACCAGCACATGCCAGGTACGCTGCACCCATGGCCCTTGCAGCGCCTGCCATTCGTTTTCCAGCAGTTCGTTGCGGATCATCAGGCTTTCGATGCTGTTGGCATCACTGTTGAAGACCGGGTCGTCGCTAGTGCGGTAATGCCGCAGCAGCGCCTGCAGGTCGCCATTGAAGAAGCGTTCGGCGGTCTGCCGGAAGCCGTCGAGCGCCTCGCGCGACTCGAACAGGTGCGCCTCGACCCGCTGGCTGTAGTCCTTGACCAGCCCCGGGACCTGGATACCGGCCAGCAAGCCGAAGGTGAACAGCAGCAACCGCAGGTAACTTCTGAACATGCCGCGTCCTTAGCTCTGGCCGTGTGCCACGCACTCGCCGTGCCGCCACAGGGCCCACTGACCCGGCTCGTAGCGCTGCCAGGTCTCGTTCTCGGTCAGGGCTTCGGTGGCGATTACCGTGACCACGTCGTTGGGGGTGGTTTCGGTGTGAAAATCGACGATCAGGTCGACATCCTTCAACCGCGCCGCACCAAAAGGTGCACGGCGGGTGATGTGCACCAGCTTGGTCGAACAGAAGCAGAACAGCCAGTCGCCGTCGCTGAGCATGCAGTTGAACACGCCCTGGCCACGGTAACCGGCACAGGCCTCGACCAGCACCGGCAACAGCTGCTCCACCGGCACGGGCTCGGGGAAGGCGCTGCGGATGCGGTTGAGCAGGTCGCAGAAAGCCGCCTCGCTGTCGGTGTCGCCCACCGGCCGGTAGAAACTGGCCTGGCCCTTGAAGTCGCCCAACTGGCCGTTGTGCGCAAAGCACCAGTTGCGGCCCCACATTTCCCGCACGAAGGGGTGGGTGTTGGACAGGCACACCTTGCCGACGTTGGCCTGGCGGATATGGCCGATGACCACTTCGCTCTTGATCGGGTAGCGCTGTACCAGGTTGGCCACCTCCGACTCGCTGCTGGCGGCCGGGTCCTGGAACAGGCGCAGGCCTCGGCCTTCGTAGAAGCCGATACCCCAGCCGTCACGGTGCGGGCCGGTACGGCCACCGCGCTGCATCAGGCCGGTGAAGCTGAAGACGATGTCGGTGGGGACGTTGGCACTCATGCCCAGCAGTTCGCACATAGGCGTGTCTCCGCTTACAGACGGGGCTCGACCCGGCCACCGCCACGAGTGGCGGCTGGGGCGGCAGGGGGTGGCGCGTCACGGTAACGGTCGCGGCGCTCGGCGGCCAGCGGGGCATGGGCACCGAGCTGTTCATCTTCGGCCGCCTGGCGCTGGGCAGCGGCCTCGGCCTGTGCACGGCGCTCGCGGGCGCGTTTTTCCAGCGGAAAGCGCAGCAGTACGAAGAGGAAATACAGGGAAAAGGCGCCCATGCCGTACATGGCGAAGTCGGACACCGCGCGCCAGGCGTTGTTGCCGACCTTGAAGGCGACATCCAGGGCGGTGATGGCGATGGCCGGGGCGAAACTGTCCTTGACCGGGTCGACGATGGTCGGGGTCAGCAGCAGCACCGCCAGCACCACCCGCAGCGGTTCGCGCAGCCAGCGCCACATCCAGCCGGTGAGCTTGAAGCCCACCAGCAGGCAGCCCAGGGCGGCAACCGCGTAAAGGCCCCAGGCGAGGGTGTAGTCGTTCTCGGTCATGGTGTTCGTGCAAGCCAGGCAAAGAGATGCCTATGATAAACACTTTTCCGGGCGCAGACAGTGTTTGCCTGTACCGGCCTCTTCNNGAAGAGGCCGGTACAGGCACCCCCAATCAAGAGATCCTCAATGCCAACCAAGCCCCAACCCCCGATTGCCCACCAGGCCCAGAACGCCGACCCGTACGCCTGGCTGCAACAGCGCGACACCCCCGAGGTGCTTGCCTACCTGCAGGCCGAGAACGCCTACCAGGAAGCCTGCCTGGCCGATCAGGCGCCACTGCGCGAGCAACTGTTCGAAGAGATCAAGGGCCGCATCCTGGAAACCGACCTGTCGCTGCCGGCGCCCTGGGGCCCCTACCTGTACTACACCCGTACCACCGCAGGCGACGAATACCCGCGCCACTACCGCTGCCCGCGCCCTGCCGATGACTCCAACACGGTCGATGAAAGCCAGGAGCAACTGCTGCTTGACCCCAACGCCCTGGCCAACGGCGGCTTCCTGTCCCTTGGCGCGTTCAACGTCAGCCCCGACCACCGCCTGCTGGCCTACAGCCTCGACACCAGCGGCGACGAAATCTTCACCCTGTACGTCAAGGACCTGGCCAGTGGCAGCGTCACCACCCTGCCCTTCGACGACTGCGACGGCAGCCTGACCTGGGCCAACGACAGCCAGACGCTGTTCTTCGCCGAACTGGACGACACCCACCGCCCGTGGCGCCTGCGTCGCCACACCCTGGGCAACGAAGGCGCGCAGACCGTGTTCGAGGAGCCCGACGGGCGCTTCTTCCTGCATTGCTACCGCACCAGCTCCGAGCGCCAGCTGGTGCTGCTGCTCAACAGCAAGACCACCAGCGAGGCCTGGGTGCTGGACGCGGAAACCCCGCAGGCACCGTTCACCTGCCTGGCGCCCCGCGTCGAAGGCCACGAGTACTTCCCCGACCACGGCCAGCTCGACGGCCAGTGGCGCTGGTTCATCCGCACCAACCAGGACGGCATCAACTTCGCCTTGTACCACGCCCCGGTCGCACCGGTGCCCAGCCGCGAGCAATGGCAGTTGCTGGTCGCGCACCGCGACACGATCATGCTCGAAGGCCTCAGCCTGAATGCCGGGGCGCTGACCCTGAGCCTGCGCGAAGGTGGCCTGCCGATCATCGAGGTACGCCCGCAGGGCCTGGCGGCGTACCGCGTCGAGCTGCCCGACGCGGCCTACAGCCTGTACGTGCAGGACAGCCTGGAGTTCGCCAGCCCACGCCTGCGCCTGCGCTATGAAGCACTCAACCGCCCCGCCCAGGTACGCCAGCTGGAGCTGGCCAGCGGTGCCCAGGCGGTGCTCAAGCAAACCCCGGTGCTGGGGCCGTTCGATGCCGACGACTATGTCAGCGAGCGTCTGTGGGCCACTGCAGCGGACGGCACCCGGGTACCGATCAGCCTGGTGCGTCGCCGCCAGGACCTGGGCCGGACCGTACCGCTGTACCTGTATGGCTACGGCGCCTATGGCGAAAGCCTCGACCCGTGGTTCTCGCATGCGCGCCTGAGCCTGCTGGAGCGCGGCGTGGCCTTTGCCATCGCCCATGTGCGTGGCGGTGGCGAACTGGGCGAAGCCTGGTACCGCGCCGGCAAACAGGAGCACAAGCACAACACCTTCAGCGACTTCATCGCCTGTGCCGAGCACCTGATCGCCGAAGGAGTGACGGCTGCCGACCGCCTGGCCATCAGTGGCGGCAGTGCCGGTGGCCTGCTGATGGGCGCGGTACTCAACCTGCGCCCCGAGCTGTTCCGCTGTGCGATTGCCGAAGTGCCGTTCGTCGACGTGCTCAACACCATGCTCGACCCCGAGCTGCCGCTGACCGTGACCGAGTACGACGAATGGGGCAACCCTGAGGAGCCGCAGGTGTATGAGCGGATCAAGGCCTACGCGCCGTATGAGAACGTGAAGGCACAGGCCTACCCGGCGATGCTGGTGGTGGCGGGCTACAACGACAGCCGCGTGCAGTACTGGGAGGCGGCCAAGTGGGTGGCGCGGCTGCGCACGCGCAAGACCGACAGCAACCTGCTGCTGCTCAAGACCGAAATGGGGGCTGGGCATGGCGGGATGAGCGGGCGGTATCAAGGGATCAAGGATGTGGCCCTTGAGTATGCGTTCGTATTCGCCGAGCTAGGTATCGTTTGATATGGCTGGGGGCGCCTTGCGCCCCTTTCGCGACACAAGGCCGCTCCCACAGGTACCGCGCATGCCCTGAATCCTGTGCGATCCCTGTGGGAGCGGCCTTGTGTCGCGATGGGCTGCAAGGCAGCCCCAAAATCCCACAGCCAACACAGCCCTCTCAGTCAGTCATCCTGCACCGGCTGCTTCGGCGGATCCTGGCGCAACCCCGGCAATGGCTGGTCCTTCGGCGGCCCGGGCACCGGCATCGGCGGCAACAGGGGCGCCCCCGGCTGGTTGTCGTAGGCCTTGGGCGGCGTACTCGGGGTAATCTGCGGGTATGGCGTAGGCGTAGGCGTACCCGGTGCACCGGGCACCGGCGTGGTCAGCCGGGGTGGCGTGCTGGCAGCTTCGGCCATGGACAGGCCGGCCAACAACAGCACAGCGAGGATCGCGCGAAACATCAGCAACCTCCTGTCGGGAACCTTCCTACAGGCTACGCCTAAATCGAAGCTTTCGCCTGTCCCCCGGCCCCGCAAGCGCGCTAGACTCAATGGCATAACCGTCATCTGCCTGATCAGAACAAAGGAAACACCATGAGCTCCACCTCTTCTGCCGCCGCCACCGCGCGCCTGGACCGCATCCTGGCCGATGCCAAGCGCGACAAGGAAATGGGCTACCGCGACAAGGCCCTGAAAATGTACCCGCACGTCTGCGGCCGCTGCGCCCGCGAGTTCTCCGGCAAGCGCCTGAGCGAGCTGACCGTGCACCACCGCGACCACAACCACGACAACAACCCGCAGGACGGCTCCAACTGGGAGTTGCTGTGCCTGTACTGCCACGACAACGAGCACTCGCGCTACACCGACCAGCAGTACTTCAGCGAAGGCTCCACCAGCACCCCGAGCATCGCCAAGGCCACCCACAACCCGTTCGCCGGGCTGGCGGGCATGCTGAAGAAAGACTGACCATCGATTCGCCCCCCGCTGCTACCGGGCAGCCCGTATAATCGCGCTTTTTTTCGCGAAGGGCCCCGGTACGTGGCAAACAAACGATACAGCTGCATCGGCCTGTTCAACCCCAAGTCGGCAGAAAATGTCGGCTCGGTGATGCGCGCCGCGGGTTGCTACGGCGTCAACTCGGTGTTCTACACCGGCAAACGCTACGAGCGCGCCCGTGACTTCGTCACCGACACCAAGCGCGTGCACTACGACATCCCGCTGATCGGCATCGACGACCTGCAGCGCATCATCCCGCTGGGCTGCACGCCGGTGGCTGTAGAACTGGTTGAAGGTGCGCGGCCATTGCCGGAGTACACCCACCCGGACCGGGCCATCTACATCTTCGGGCCGGAAGACGGCAGCCTCAGTGCCGATGTACGGGCGTGGTGCGAAGAGACCATCTACATTCCGACCGAAGGCTGCATGAACCTGGCGGCGACAGTGAATGTGGTGCTGTATGACCGCATGGCCAAGGGGCTGAATACCCGTTCGGGGCCCAGGTTCAAATAGCCGACTGAACGATGACGGTGGCCGACAGGTCACCTGCATACACTTCAGACGGAGACCTTGCCATGCTTGATATCCATTCGGCAGCAACATCGCAGGACAACAACGTTCGTGGCCTGGAGCGCGCCAGTTCGCTGGCTGGTGGCGCGTTGATGGTAAGCAAGGGGTTGCGCCACGGCGGCCTGGTCGGGTTGTTGCAGATCGCAGTTGGCGGCCTAGCACTGGCTCGGGGCTTCAGCGGGCGTTGTGCGACCAAGGCCTGGTGGCAGCGGCATCGGCAGGAATATCACCGCTTGCGTTCGGACATCGAGCGCAGCGCGGCGGAGCTGAAGGCATTGAAGGCCAGTGCCGACGCAGCGACGCGGGGGGTGACGGTGACCGGGAAGGATCCCTTGGCCAATTGATTTTGCACTGCCTGTGCCGGCCCTTTCGCGGGTAAACCCGCTCCCACAGGATCACCAAGGCTTCGGCCTCTTCGCCGTACCTGTGGGAGCGGGTTTACCCGCGAAGAGGCCGGCACAGGTACAGAGATGGCTAGCGCAACGCCTTGCTCTGCAACACCTCGGAGCGCCGCCCCAGCACGTTCTCGCTGATCTGCACGAAGTCTTCGGTGCTCACGCTTGGCAAGCGCATCAGCCCGCGTGCCACATCGTCCAGCGAGCGTTTGGCCTGGGTGTGGATGCGGATTTCCTTGTCCAGCGCCTGCAGTAACATCACCCCACGCGCCACCTGCGCCGGGGTAGCATGCTCGCCCTTGAGCCGGGTGACCTTGGCGCCCTGCTTGCTCAGGCGCGCCTGCCAGGCCTGGTAACGGTCATCACTCACCCCGCCCGAGCGACGCAGCAACTCGCTGGCGTAGTAGTCGGTCAGGCTTTCCACCAGCCAGTCACTGCCGTCACGCCCACGGATCTGCGCAAACAGTTGCACCACCTCGCGCAGCAACGGGCTGCTGCCGTTCTCGCTGATCATCGGCCGGGCACTGTGCAGGTACAACGAGCCCTGCGCAGCCATGGCCCCGCGCCACATGCCGTCGCGGGCGCCGACCAACAACAGCTTCGGCGGATTGCGCGGGAAAACCGCCTGCAATTGCGGCCAGACAAAAGTCAGCAAGGTCAGGTTGTCCATGCGCCGCATACCCTGCCCCACCGGGGCGGCCACAGTCACCTCGGTTTCGCCCAGGCGGGCGCGGCGGCTGCCCAGGTCGCCGGCGAGCATCCAGCCAGTGGGCCGGTCGAACAGCCGCGAAACGTTGTCGATGCGGAACTTGTCCTTGCCGATGCGCGGCCACGAGGTCTCGATGCTCTTCCAGCCCTCGGGCAGGTCGAACGCCAGGCGCGCCACCAGCTCGGTGCCATCCTGCTGGTCGAGCCGTGCAGGCGGTACCAGCTGGTCGCCGAGGAACAGCGCCCAATGCGGGGTAATGCGCGAAGAATAGGCGCCGCTGCCGCGCTTCTGGTCCAGTTGCACGCGGTAGCTGAGGCTGGTCTTGCCGGCCGCCGGTTGCCACACGCCGCGCTGGCCTTGCAGATGCCATTGGCCATCAGCCTGGAAGCCGCTGTAGGCTCCGGCCTTGCCCAGGTCGAAGTCCAGGCTGCGCACGGCACTGCCTTCGGCCAAGGTGAGGCGGACTTCCGCCTGGCCACTGGCCGGTAACAGGCGCACCTGATAGTCGAGGTCGACCTTTTTCGCCCAGGCCGGCGAACTGGCCATCAGGCCCAACAGCAACAACAGCTGGCAACGCATACAGAAACTCCTTGTTTCCCCGTGGCAGCGGGCCGCGCCGGTCAGCTGGCGCGGAAGATCAGGTGGTCTTCCCAGTCGTCTTCGTGCACATCATGCTCACTGAGCATGCGCCCCGACTGGGAAATGCGCTGTTCATGGACCTGCTGGCGATCGCCGCAGACCAGGTGATGCCAGGCCGGCAGGTCCTTGCCCTCGCTGACCAGGCGGTAGCCACAGGTGCTCGGTAGCCACTTGAACTGGTCGGCCTTGCCCGGGGTGAGCTGGATGCAGTCAGGTACCTGGGCGAAGCGGTTGGGGTAATCGCTGCACTGGCAGGTGTCCAGATCCAGCAGTTTGCAGGCGATGCGCGTGTAATAGACGCTGTTGTCGTCCTCGTCCTCGAGCTTTTGCAGGCAGCACAGGCCACAGCCGTCACACAGCGACTCCCACTCTTGCGGGCTGAGTTGCTCGAGGGTCTTGCGCCGCCAGAACGGCGCGTTTTCAGCGATCATGACACGGGTTTCCTGCATTCATCTTGGGGCCACGGCGCGCGGCGGCGCCAGTCTAGAGCCTGGCCTTCGGCAAAGCCAGACCGCTTGTCAGTCGCGACGCGACGCAGTAGCGTGCGCGTTTCCCGTCCTTTTGCAGGAGCCGCCATGAGCGCCAACCCCCGCATTGCCGATTACGCCATCAACGAGCAGTTCATCAACCGCTGGTCGCCACGCGCCTTCACCGCCGAGCCGATCAGCGAAGAAACCCTGCTGAGCTTCCTTGAAGCCGCACGCTGGGCGCCGTCGGCGAACAACTCGCAACCTTGGCGCTTCCTCTATGCCCGCCGTGACACGCCGAACTGGGAGCGTTACCTGAACCTGCTGGTGCCGGCCAACCGCAGCTGGGCGCAACAGGCTTCGGCACTGGTGCTGGTGATTTCCAAGACCACCTACGCCGCCCCGGGCACCACGGAAGAAAAACCGGCGCTGTGGCACACCTTCGATACCGGCTCCGCCTGGGGGCACCTGGCCCTGCAAGCCAGCCTCAGCGGCTGGCACACCCATGGCATGGCCGGTTTCGACCAGGCGCTGGCGCGTCAGGAGCTGAAGGTGCCTGAGGGCTACGTGCTGCATGCCATGGTGGCGATCGGCAAGCTGGGTGACAAGGCCAGCCTGAACGAAGCCCTGCAGGCGCGTGAAGTGCCGAGCCCGCGCAAGCCACTGAGCGAGCTGGCTGCCGAGGGTGATTTCAGCCTGTAAGCCTTGCACTTGCTGTACTGGCCTCTTCGCGGGTAAACCCGCTCCCACAGGTGCCCCACAGAACCTGAGGGCCATGGAGACCCTGTGGGAGCGGGTTTACCCGCGAAGAGGCCGGCACAGGCATTGCAAATTCAGTAGCCCCGGGCGAAGTCCACTTCCCCACGCAATGCCTGCCCCGCCGCAAACGCCCGCACATTCTCGACAAACAACCGCACCATCGCCGCCGGCGAGGTAGGCGCCGAGCTGTGCCCGGTCAGCAGCAGGCCCCACGCCGTCCAGAACGGATGCTGCCTGGGCAGTGGCTCCTGCCGGCAGACATCGATCACCGCCCCCGCCAGGTGCCCTTCCTTCAGCGCTTCGACCAGGTCGGCGTCGACCACCGCCACCCCACGCCCGGCATTGATGAACAGCGCCGTGGGCTGGAAGCATTTGAACAACGCCGCGTCATACAGGTCGTGGGTGGCCGGGGTATCGGGCAGCAGGTTGAGCACGTAGTCGGCCTGGCCAACCATGCGCGGCAGGTCGGCCAGCGCCGCTACCTCGACGAACGGCGCCTGCTCGCGGGCGCTGCTGGCAACGCCATACAGCACCACGCCGAACGCCTGCAGGAACTCGGCCACCCGCTGACCAATGTCGCCAGTGCCGACGATCAGCACCTTGCGCCCCTCCAGGGTACGCCCCGGGCGATCATCCCACCGCCGCTCCACCTGGCTGACCAGGCGCGACAGCACCTCGCGCTCATGGCCGAGCATGTAGGTGAGCATGTACTCGGCCATCACCTGGCCAAAGATGCCCACGGCGCGGGTCAGGCGATAGTCACGCGGCAGGCCCTCGGCCAGCAGCGGAGTGATACCGGCCCAGGTGGATTGCATCCAGCCCGGCTTGTGGCCCTGGCGCAGCAGGCTTGCCAGCAGGTCCGGCTGGCCCAGCCACACCGGGCACTGCGGCGCCTGGAGGGCCAGTTCGGCGGAGTCACCGCTGGTGAGGATTTCCAGTTCAGGCGCGGCTGCGCGCAAAATCTCGGCGTATCGAGCATGATCATGCTCAGCAATCAGTACTCGCATGATCAGGCCGGGTCGTTACGTCGCAGCAACTCTTCGGGCAGGTGCTCGATGTAGTCGTCTTCCGGCGGCGGCATCTGCAGGTGGTAACCCTGGTTGTCGAGGTTTTCCAGCACCTTGGCGATGTCCTCGCGGGCCAGCTTGCGCTCGGGGGTCAGCACCAGGTCAAAGGCATGCATGGGCGTGCCGAAGAACGGCAGCAGGCCTTCGGGCACGCGCTCCAGGCCGTCGGCCTTGAGCACGTAAAGGTACATTTCGTTCTTGCGGGGGCTCTTGTAGATAGAGCAAATGCGTTTCATCGGGTCTCTCCGGCGCCTGCCAGGCTGTCCAGCAGGGCCTGGCCCATACGCTCACGGCGCCAGCCGCGCAGCGAATCGGGCAATTGATAGGGGCCATTGGGGTAGCCGCTCTTGAGCAGCGCTTCCAGGGCTTTCTTGCGCAGCATCAGCTCGGGGGCAATGCCCAGCCGCTCGCCTTCGGCCTGGCCGATGGCACGCAGCTGCTTGAGGATACCGGCGGCCTCGATTGGCAAAGGCTCGGGCAAGGCCTGGGGCCATTGCTCGGCTGGCAGGCTGGCGGCACGCTTGATCAGCTGGATGAGGAACTCACCGTCCTGACGAATGGTGCGCGGATGCATCTCGTCGATCTTGGCCAGCGCCGACAGGTTGTTCGGCTGGCTCTTGGCCATGGGCCACAGCGAGTGTTCCTTGAGGATGCGGTTGCGCGGCACGTCGCGGTTGCGCGCTTCACGCTCGCGCCAGGCGCACAGCTCACGCAGCACTGCCAGTTGCTGGGGGGCCAGCTTCCAGGCCAGCTTGACATCGCGGTACAGGCTCTCAGGCTCGACTTCGCGGCGCAATGCGGCCACCAGCTCGGCGCCGTCCTCCAGCACCCAGGCGTACTTGTCGTCACTCAGGCGCGGGCGCAACACAGTGAACAGCTCGGCCAGGTGCACGGCATCTTCGGCGGCATAGCTGACCTGGGTATCGGACAGTGGGCGCTGCAACCAGTCGGAGCGGGTTTCGCCCTTGGGCAGTTCGATGCCCAGCACTTCCTGCACCAGGCGCGAATAGCCCATGGAGAAGCCCAGGTTCAGGTAACCGGCGGCCAGCTGGGTGTCGAACAGCGGCTGTGGCAGTTTGCCGGTCAGGCGCAGCAGCACTTCGAGGTCTTCGCTGCAGGCATGCAGCACTTTGACCACCCCGCTGTCATCCAGCAGTTCGGCCAAGGGTTGCCAGTTGCCGATCAGCAGCGGGTCGATCAGGAAGGCACGCTGGCCGTCGCCGATCTGGATCAGCCCGGCTTTCGGGTAGAAGGTGTCGACCCGCATGAATTCGGTGTCGACGGCGACAAAGGGCAGCTGGTGCCAGTCGCGGCAGTGTTCGGCCAGGCTCTGGTCGTCACGGATCCAGTGTATTTCGATAGCCACGAGGCTCTCCCACTAACATTGGCGCGCAGTATATACGGCGCGGGCACTGCTGGTGAAACCCGGGCCATCCTTGATATCGATCAGTGGTGCTGTTGTGCATGTTCAGTGCGCAATATCCGCAAGCTTCGCGATCCCTGTGGGAGCGGGCATGCCCGCTCCCACAAAGACCGCGCAAGCCCAAGTATGGAACGCGCTTCGACTCAGCGCTTGGCGGCCAGCCACGGCCGGCAGCTGGCGAACATGTCCAGCGACTGCTGGTAGACCTCGGTGTGCACCTGCAACAGACCGAGCATCGAGTGGAACAGGTTGTCCTGCGACAGCGGCGCATCGCTGAGCTTGGCCAGGCAGTCGGTGTCGACGCCGAAGTCCTCCTTGTAGCTGTCGGAGAACCAGGTCAGCAGCGGCACGTGCTTCTGCTGCTCGGGGGCGATGGCGTAAGGCGTGCCGTGCAGGAACAGGTTGTACTCACCCAGCGACTCGCCATGGTCGGACAGGTAGATCATCGCCGTGTCGACCTTGTCCTGCTTGCTGCGCAGGGTGTCGATCAGCGAGGCCAGCACCTTGTCGGTATAGGCCAGGGTGTTGTCGTAGCCGTTGATGATTTCCTGCTCGCTGCACTGGTCCAGCGCGTTGCTCTGGCACACCGGGGCAAAGCGCTGGTCGGCGCCGGGGTAGCGCTTGAAGTATTCAGGCCCGTGGCTGCCCATCTGGTGCAGCACCAGCACGGTGTCCTTGTCGAGGTTGTCGAGCAGCTCACCCAGGCCCTGCAGCAGGATCTGGTCATGGCATTCTCCGTCAGCGCACAGCTGCGGGTCCTTGAGGTTGCTGACATCGATGAACTGCACACGGTCGCAGGTGCCCTTGCAGCCCGACTGGTTGTCACGCCACTGCACCGCCAGGCCGGAGCGCTGGAGGATGTCCAGCAACCCTTCGCGGTTCTTCGCCACGCGGGCATCGTAGTCCTTGCGCTTCATGCCAGAGAACATGCACGGCACCGAGACGGCGGTTTCCGTGCCGCAGGAGTGCACATCGGAGAACGCCAGCAGGCCCTGCTCTTTGGCAAGGTTCGGCGTGGTATCGCGGTTGTAGCCGAGCACGCCGAAGTGGTCTGCCCGCGCACTTTCGCCTACCACCAGCACGGTCAGCGACTTGCGTTCATGTTTTTGCCAGGCGGCATCGCGCTTGGCATCTTCGCCATAATGCTGGAAGGGCCGCGATGCGGTACCGAGGCGCTCGCTGACATAACCGATGGAGGCACCCACGATATTGCTGGGGGTGAGCATCAGGCGCAGTTCGTGATGATTGCGAAACAGCGACGACAGGCCCTGGTAGTTGATCAGTGCCACCGAGCCCAGGGCCACCACGCAGACACCGCCAACCACCAGTTTGCCGAGCAGTTCACGGTGCCAGGCGCGGTAGGCGATCGGCGCCTTCCACAACAGCACCGAAGGCACTACACCGAGGCCCAGGATATACAAGGCAAACTTCAGCGAGAGCAAGTCACGCACTTCCGCCACGTTGGTTTCCGCCATATTGCGGAACATACCCGCGTCGATAAGTACACCGTATTGGTTCATGAAGTAAGCCACACCCGCACCACTCATGAACAACACGATAAGTATCGGTTTCAATACATACCGGAAGGCGAACAAGGTAAGGATCAGGTTGAATGCGAACAACATCAGCACGGCAAACGCCAGGCTCAGCCAAAGCCCCGGCAAACCGGACGGAACGATCTGTTCAAGGTGTTGCCAGAGGAAGACATTGAAGCCGATCAGCAGGTAAAGGCTGGCCAGCAGCGTGACCCATTCAGTCCGCAGGGATTTGAAGTTGAGCATTAGTGTTCGCAATCAAGAGTGATTATCAGCCCAAGGGCCTGCGCGGCACCGGGGAAATTTGGCTGAACTCTAGAAAGCGCACCATCAATTTTTTGTGAAAAAGACGCCAACAAATTCGTGAGCAGGCGCCTTTTCTACATTAAAAGAAGTTCATTCGGCACTGTTCAGCCTGGCAGGCGCGCCTTGGCGTATGGCTCGCGGTCGATGTCCAGCACTTCCACGCACAGCTGAATGTCCAGCCCGGGTTGCTCGGGAATGGCTTCACGCAGTACCTCCAGCAGGCTGGCGGACAGTTGCGTCTTCACCTCTGGCGAGCGCCCGCTGAGGATGGCCAGGCGCACATGGGCAAAGGCGCGCTCGCCTGGCGCGGTGCCCACCCGATAGTGCTTGAAGGCTTCGGCGCGGCTTTTGATATCAGCCTCGTCGGCGAACTGGCCACTGCCGACCAGGGCGTGGTTCAGACGCAGCAGCAGGACGTCGACTTTGAGCTCGCGCAGGTTGTCGCTGTATTCCAGGTTCAGGTGGGGCATGGTGCAGGTTCCGGGTCACGGGAGAGATGCGACAGCCTAACCCAGACCCCTACCTGCGCAAAGGCGACTATCCTCAAAGGTCAGAACCATTCGCCAACCCCCGACAGAGGTGAAGAAATGCCAGTTCCGCATGATCTGCTCGCTGACCTGCACGTTACCGCTGATGCATTCCAGGCGCTCATCGACAAGGACCAGACGCTGCACTCACTGCACAAGGAATACAACGCCAAAGACAAGGAGGTAGTCGCCGCCGAAGGCAACGGTACCAACGACGAGGCCGTCAACCGCCTGCGCAAGGAGCGGTTGCTGATCAAGGACAAGATCGAACGGATCATTCATCCGCCCAAATCCTGACAGGAATTCATTGAATCCACCGACCTCTTCGCGGGTGAACCCGCTCCCACAGGTACAGCGCCAGCCCTGATGGCAGCCGAGTCCCTGTGGGAGCGGGTTTACCCGCGAAGAGGCCAGCAGCCCTTACACAGCAGCCGCAGCCTTCAACGCCCCATCCAGGTCTTCGACCAGGTCACGGTAATCCTCGATCCCCACCGACAACCGCAGCAGGTTCTCGCTGATCCCCATCACGCCCTTCTGCTCCGGGCTCAGCGAGCAGTGCGACATGCTCCAGGAGTGGTTGATCATGCTCTCCACCCCGCCCAGCGAGTCGGCCAGCACGAAAATCTGCAGCGCCTCGACCAGCCGGTTGAGCGCGGCCCGGTCGCCCTTGACCTTCATCGCCACCACCGCCCCGCCACTGCGCATCTGGCGTTTGCACAGCTCATGCTGCGGGTGGCTTTCCAGCCCCGGGTAATACACCTGCTCGATCTGCGCGTGGCTTTCGAGGAAGCGCGCTACCTGCAGGGCATTAGCACACTGGCGCTCCATGCGCACATCCAGGGTCTTCAGGCCGCGCAGGGCCAGATAGCAGTCGAACGGCCCCTGCACCGCGCCAATCGCCATGCTGATGCGGCGCAGGCGCGCCAACAGCGCATCATTGGCGGCTACCACCACGCCACCGGTAAGGTCGGAGTGGCCGCCGATGTACTTGCTGGCCGAGTGCATCACCAGGTCCACACCGAGGGTGATGGGGCGCTGGTTCCATGGCGAGCAGAAGGTGTTGTCGATGCAGGTAAGGATGCCCCGCGCCTTGGCCAGGTCGCACACAGCCTTGATATCGACCAGGTGCAACAAAGGGTTGGTCGGCGATTCGATCCAGATCAGCTGGGTTTCCGGCTTGATGGCGGCAGCCACCGCCTCGAGATCGTTGAGGTCGACGTAGGTGGTGGTCAGGCCCGAGGTGCGGCTACGGTAGTCTTCGAGGATGCGGAAAGTACCGCCGTACACACCGTTCATCACCACCACGTGGGCATCCTTGGGCAGCAGCTCCAGCACGGTGGCGGTGGCGTTCACACCCGAGGCGCAGGCAACCGCGCCCACCCCTTCTTCCAGGGCGGCGACACAGGTTTCGTAGGCATGCCGGGTGGGGTTGCCGACGCGGCTGTAGGAGTATTCCGGTTTGTCATCCAGGCTGCGCTTGGTGAACGAGCTGGCGGTGACGATCGCCGGGAAAATAGCGTTATCGGCGACGCTGAACTGCTCACCGGCGTGAATGGTACGGGTGGCGAAATTGCGCGGCTTGTCGGACATGGTCAGGCCCATTGGCAGAATGAAAGTTGCCACTATCGCACAACCCAAATCTTCTGGCCTTGGGGTAATCTGTGAAAAATTTTTCTCCACGGCCCACATGCAATATGGACAGCTTCGACCAGCACATTCTCACCCTGCTTCAGCGCGACGCCTCGATCTCGCTCAAGGACCTGGCAGAGGCCGTCAACCTGTCCACCACGCCATGCTGGAAGCGGGTCAGGCGCCTGGAGGAGGACGGCTACATTGTCGGCCGCGTTGCCCTGCTGGACCCGCAACGGCTGGGGCTGGGGCTGACGGTGTTCGTCCAGCTCAAGACCCAGCGCCACGACAGCGCCTGGCTGGAGCAGTTTGCCGCGACCGTGACCGGGTTCGAGGAAGTGATGGAGTTCTACCGCATGTCGGGGGACTGGGATTACATGCTGCGGGTGGTGGTGGGGGATATTGCGGCGTATGACCGGTTCTACAAGAAGCTGATTACCAGTACTGATGGGCTGTCGAACATTACTTCCAGTTTTGCCATGGAGCAGATGAAGTACACCACGGCTTACCCGGTGCATCGTTCCTGATCGGTGCTGGATTCTTCGCGGGCTTGCCCGCTCCCACAGGAGTACCACAGTGCTGAAACTGTGGGGTCCCTGTGGGAGCGGGTTTACCCGCGAAGAGGCCAGCACAGGCAACCCATCATTCCGAAGCAAGCACCGCCGCGATCCGGTTCCCCGCCTTGGCCTTCTCCACCTTGATCGCCACGAACTTCGAGGTCGGCGTATAGGTCCCCTCGCCGTAGCTTTCCAGCGGCACCAGCGGGTTGGTCTCCGGGTAATAGGCCGCCGCCTGCCCTTCGGGCACGTCATACGCCACCAGGCGGAAGCCCGACACCCGCCGCTCCACGCCATCCTCCCACAGCGACACCAGGTCCACGTGCTCGCCTGGCTCGAAGCCCATCCGGCGGATGTCGACCTCGTTGACGAACACCACTTCCCGCAGGCCGAACACCCCGCGATAACGGTCGTCCAGGCCATACAGGGTGGTGTTGTACTGGTCGTGCGAACGCAGGGTCTGCAGGATCAGGTCGGGCTTGTCACCGCGCGCCAGCACCTTGGCATTCACCAGCTGCTCCGGCAGCAGGTGCGGGCTGAAGCGCGCCTTGCCAGTGGCCGTGCGCCAGGTACGGTCGGCGGCGTTGTTGCCCAGGTAGAAGCCGCCCGGGTGTTGCAGGCGCTCGTTGAAATCGGTAAAGCCGGGGATCACATCGGCAATCATGCTGCGGATACGGCCGTAATCGGCAACAGCGTACTCCCAGTCGATCGGCTGCTTGCCCAGGGTCGCCTGGGCCATGCCGGCGATGATCCAAGGCTCCGAGCGCAGGTGCGGCGAGCGCGGGCGCAGTTGGCCGTGGGAGATGTGCACCATGCTGAAGGTGTCCTCTACGGTCACGCCTTGCGGCCCGCTGGCCTGCATGTCGATTTCGGTACGGCCCAGGCACGGCAGGATCAGTGCGTCGCGGCCGGTGACCAGGTGCGAGCGGTTGAGCTTGGTGGAAATCTGCACGGTCAGCGCGCAATTGCGCATGGCCGCATGGGTGCGCGGCGTATCCGGCGTGGCCTGGGCAAAGTTGCCACCCAGGCCGATGAACACCTTGGCCCGCCCCTCTTCCATGGCCTTGATCGCCAGCACCGCGTTGTGCCCGTGGGCGCGCGGCACGCGGAACCGGAAGCGTTTTTCAATGGCATCGAGCAGTGCCGCCCCGGGCTTCTCGTCGATGCCCATGGTGCGGTCGCCCTGCACGTTGCTGTGGCCACGCACCGGTGACAGGCCGGCGCCGGGCTTGCCAACGTTACCGCGCAGCAGCTGCAGGTTGACGATTTCCTGAACGGTCGGCACCGAGTGGCGGTGCTGGGTGACACCCATGGCCCAGCACATGATCACCCGCTCGGCCTTGCGGTACATGCGCGCGGCCAGTTCGATCTCGGCCTGGGTCAGGCCCGACTGCTCGACGATGTGCGCCCAGGGCGTGGCATCCACGGCTTCCAGGTATGCGTCGATGCCACTGGTGTGCTCGGCGATGAAGGCATGGTCGAACACCGCCGGTTCGCCCTTGGCCTGGGCTTCACGCTCCCACTGCAGCAGGTACTTGGCAATACCGCGCATCACCGCCATGTCGCCACCCAGTGCCGGGCGGAAGTAGGCAGTGTTGGTTGGCTCGGAGCCATTGCTGAGCATCTCGAACGGGTGCTGCGGGTGCTGGAAGCGCTCCAGGCCGCGCTCCTTGAGTGGGTTGAAGCAGACCACCTGGGCACCACGCTTGACCGCTTCACGCAGCGGTTCGAGCATGCGCGGGTGGTTGGTGCCGGGGTTCTGGCCGATGACGAAGATGGCATCGGCCAGTTCCAGGTCGTGGAACACCACGGTGCCCTTGCCCACGCCCAGGGTTTCCGACATGCCCACGCCGCTGGCCTCATGGCACATGTTCGAGCAGTCGGGGAAGTTGTTGGTGCCGTAGGCGCGGACGAACAGCTGGTAGAGGAACGCCGCCTCGTTGCTGGCCCGGCCCGAGGTGTAGAACTCGGCCTGGTCGGGCGATTCGAGTGCGCGCAAATGTTGGGCAACCAGCGCGAAGGCTTCTTCCCAACTGGTTTCCACATAGTGGTCGGTGGCCGCGTCGTAGCGCATCGGGTGGGTCAGGCGGCCCTGGTACTCCAGCCAGTAGTCGGTCTGCTCGGCCAGCGCACTGACGCTGTACCTGGCGAAGAACGCCGGGTCCACCGAGCGGCCGGTGGCCTCCCAGTTGACCGCCTTGGCGCCGTTTTCGCAGAACTTGACCATGTCGTTTTCCGGCGACTCGCCCCAGGCGCAGCCGGGGCAGTCGAAGCCGCCGTTCTGGTTGGTCTTGAGCATGGCCCGCAGGTTCTTGAAGGCATTGTCGCTGCCCAGCCAGCTCTTGGTCACGCTCTTGAGCGCACCCCAGCCGGCGGCGGCGCCTTTGTAATCCCTGATATGTTGGTCCTGGCTCATGCGGTGAATCCTCACGCTTCGATGCTTTTTTTCAGCCTATGGAGCGTGGGGTAGAGCCGTCCAATCGAAAGATCTTACGGGGTGATAGGCGGTTTCGATCATGGGCTGGAACCGCGTCACGGCCTTCGCGGGTGAACCCGCTCCCACAGGGCCCCCACAGGTTTCGAGTCCTGCGCTTTACCTGTGGGAGCGGGTTTACCCGCGAATTGGGCGACGCGATGAAATACGTGGCCTGCAGCCATGATAGAGGCCATCGATCAATCGGTCGGACAAAGCAATTTGACGGCCCTGCGCCCAAGTTATAGCTTGAATCGAGTCCCAAGCCATTCGAGCGCGAACGTGGAACAGAACAGCCGGGCCCTGATCGACGGCTTCAACCGGAAAATCGACTACCTGCGGATGTCGGTCACCGACCGCTGCGACTTCCGTTGCGTGTACTGCATGGCCGAAGACATGCAGTTCCTGCCGCGCCAGCAAATCCTCAGCCTCGAGGAACTGTTCCAGGTGGCCGAGCGCTTCGTCGCCCTTGGCACCCGCAAAATTCGCCTGACCGGTGGCGAGCCTCTGGTGCGCCGGGGCATCGTCGACCTGTGCGGGCGCATCGCCGCCCTGCCCGGCCTGCGCGAGTTGTGCCTGACCAGCAACGGCTCGCAACTCGGGCGCCTGGCCCAGCCGCTGTTCGACGCTGGCGTGACGCGCCTGAACATCAGCCTCGACAGCCTGGACGCCGACCGTTTCAAGCAACTGACCCGCACCGGCGACCTGCACCAGGTGATCGCCGGCATCGACGCCGCCCGCCAGGCCGGCTTCAAGCGCACCAAGCTCAACTGCGTGGTCCTCAAGGGCCGCAACGACCATGAACTGGTCGACCTGTTGCGCTTTGCCATCGACCGCGAGCTGGACATCACCTTCATCGAAGAAATGCCCTTGGGCGTGATCAGCGAACATGAACGCGGCGAGTCGTTCTGCTCCAGCGATGAAGTACGCGCGCTGCTGGCCGAGCAGTTCACCCTGGTCGAGTCGACCGAGTCGTCCCAGGGCCCGGCCCGCTACTGGCGCCTGGCCGAAGCTGCCAATATTCGGGTCGGCTTCATTTCGCCACACAGCCACAACTTCTGCGCCACCTGCAACCGCGTGCGCCTCACCGTCGAAGGCCGCCTGCTGCTGTGCCTGGGCAATGAACACTCGGTAGACCTGAAACAGGTGCTGCGCGCCCACCCCGGCGACCCCGAACGCCTGGAAAAGGCCATTCGTGACTCGTTGCACCTCAAGCCCTACCGCCATCACTTCGAAGTCGGTGGCGACGTGCAGATCCTGCGTTTCATGAACATGACCGGCGGCTAGGCAGCCGTCCCTGGATTTCCATGATCGTCCATCCCACCCCCGATGTGCTGCGTGTGCTGTTCACACTCAAGGGATCGATCGTCAAGCGCATTGCCCTGCGCTGCCTGACGATCACCCTGCTGGCCGCGCTGATCGTGTTGGTCGAGCGGCATTTCCCGGCGTTTTTCTACCCGGTCAGCGCCACCCCGTTCACCTTGCTGGGCCTGTCACTGTCGATTTTCATGAGCTTTCGCAACAACGCCTGCTATGACCGCTGGTGGGAGGGGCGCAAGGCCTGGGGCAAGCTGATCATCGAAACCCGCTCGTTCGTGCGCGAAAGCCTGGTGATTACCGACGAACCGCTGCGTGCCGAACTGTTGCGCAGCCTGTGCGGCTTTGCCCATGCGCTGAATGCTCGGCTGCGCAGCGAGGACGAACTGGCCGCCGCCCGGCCCTGGCTGGCCCGCCCCGAGGTGATCAGCCCGCACAATGTATGCGACGCTATCCTTCGCGAAGTTGGCGGGCATTGCTCGCGGCTGGCTGAGCGGCAGCAGATCAGTGACTGGCGCTACAGCCTGCTGGAGCAGCGGCTGGTGGGCCTGACCGAAGTGCAGGCCACCTGCGAGCGGATCAAGGGCACGCCGTTGCCATTCCCCTACACGCTGTTGCTGCACCGCACCATCTACATCTTCTGCCTGCTGCTGCCGTTTGCCCTGGCCGAGCCGCTGGGCTGGCTGGCACCGCTGTTCACCACCATCGTGGGGTACACGTTCTTCGGGCTGGATGCGATTGGCAACGAACTGGAGGACCCGTTCGGGCGCGATGAGAACGACCTGCCGACCGATGCCATGGTACGGACCGTGGAGCGCGATGTGCTGGCGGGGTTGGGAGAACAACAGCTGCCGCCGGCGTTGTTGCCTGTAGACCATGTATTGAGCTGACCGAATGCAGTGGCCTGTGCCGGCCCTTTCGCGGGTAAACCCGCTCCCACAGGTTTCGAACCCTGCGCGTTACCTGTGGGAGCGGGTTTACCCGCGAAGAGGCCAGGACAGGAGAAGACTCAGCCCCGGCTTGCGCAGGCCTCGATCGGTTTCAGGTGCTTGACGAAGTTGCACGGCCGGTGCCGCGCATCCAGCTGCTCCGCCAGGATGCCCTCCCACGCCGTACGGCAGGCCCCGGTGGACCCCGGCAGGCAGCACACCAACGTGCGGTTGGACAGCCCGGCCAGCGCCCGGCTCTGCACGGTCGAGGTACCGATATCGAGAATCGACAGGGCCCGGAACAGTTCGCCAAAGCCATCGATGCGCTTGTCCAGCAGGCACTCGACCGCTTCCGGCGTGCTGTCACGGCCGGTAAAACCGGTACCGCCCGTGATCAGCACCACCTGCACCTGCTCGTCGGCAATCCAGGTGGCGACCTGGGCGCGAATCTTGTAAAGGTCGTCCTTGAGCAACGCCCGCGCCACCAGGCGGTGACCAATCTCTACCGAGCGGCTGGCCAGCAGCTCACCGGAGGTGTCGTTGTCGTAGGTACGGGTGTCGCTGACAGTCAGCACGGCGATATTGAGCGGTACGAAGACCGCGTCGGGTTGGACACGCACGGGGAGGCTCCTTGAGTGGCATTGCCGCCACGCTAGAGGCATGGCCCAGGAGCGTCCAATCGATATGGCGTACCGACTGATCAATGACATCTATCGCAGACGTGGGTTAAGGTCTGCACAACCCGCTACCAGGCACTTCCATGGACATCAAGCAGCTCAAATTCCTCATCGCCCTCGACCAGACCCGCCACTTCGGCCAGGCGGCGGCGCTGTGCCATATCACCCAGCCGACGCTGTCCATGCGCCTGCGCAACCTGGAAGACGAACTGGACCTGGTGCTGGTCAAGCGTGGCCAGCGCTTCGAGGGTTTCACCGAGGCCGGCGAGCGCATCCTGGCCTGGGCCCGCACCCTGCTCGCCGCTCACGACGGCCTGCAGGCCGAAGCCGCCAGCTGCCGTGGCCAGGTGGTCGGCAGCCTGCGCCTGGGCACGGTGCCGCTGGCCAGTTTCAACCCCATGCACCTGTTGCTGCCGCTGCGTGAAAAATACCCTGAACTGCACTTCCAGCTCAGTTCGCTCAGCTCGGAACAGATCATCGACGGACTCAGCCGCAACCAGCTCGACCTGGGCATCTGCTACCTCGACCAGGTCAACACCAGCTTCTTCGAAGTGATCGAACTGGGCACCACCACCATGGGCCTGCTGCACGATACCCGGCACTTCCAGTTCACCAGCGCTACCCTGCGCTGGGACGAGCTGGGCGACATTCCGCTGGGCCTGCTGAGCAAAGGCATGCATTACCGCCAGTCGCTGGACCTGAGTTTCCGCAGCCGTGGCCTGGAGCCGAATGCGGTGCTGGAAAGCGACTCGAGCTTCCAGCTGATCCAGGCCATCAACACCGGCATGTGCTGCGCGGTCATGCCACTGGGCTGCGGCCTGGAAGACCTGAGCGAGCACCTGCGCATCCTGCCGGTGGCCGACGCCGCGATCCACAGCCCGGTCGGCCTGCTGCTGCGCCGTAGCGAGCCGCGTTCGGCCATTGCCGAGCAGTGCTTCGATGAGGCGCGGGCGCTGTTTCAGGCCAGCTGAGCGCTGGTCGCCTGGCGGTACTGGCGCGGGGTGAAGCCGGTCAGCTGCTTGAACTGGCGGCTGAAGGCGCTGTGGTCGGTATAGCCGCAGCGCATCGCCACATCAGTGATCGGCATTTCCGAGTGCAGCAGGCGGTGAGCGTGTTCCAGGCGCGCCTTGTGGATCATCTGCCTTGGCGTGAGGTGGAACACTCGCTTGCAGTAACGCTCCAGCTGGGCCACGGAGATGCCGGCGATACGGGTCAGCTCGCCCATGCTGATCGGCTGGTGGAAATGCCGGCGGATATGCTCGTCCACCGCGGCCAGGCGCTGGTACGCGGGGTGGCTGTCGGCGGCTGATTGCAAATCGACCGAGATGCCGACCAGGCCGATGATCTCGCCGGCCTGGTTGTACAGCGGGCGCTTGTGGGTCAGGCACCAGCCGGGTTCGCGGCTGCCGTACAGGTGCAGTTCCAGCTGGTCTGCCAATACCAACCCTTCCTTGAGTACACGACGATCCTGCTCGGTGTAGCCGGGGCCCAGCTGTGCCGGGAACACTTCGGCACTGGTCTTGCCTAGCAGCGGTTGCAGGCGCTTGAGGCCGCAGCGCTGGACCAGGGTGTTGTTGGCCAGCACGTAGCGGGCGGCCGGGTCCTTGATGAAGATCGCGGCGTTGGGGATGGCGTCGAGGATTGGCAACAGCAGGGATACGCCGGCGAGCAGCGCCTCGAGGCTGGCGGGGCGGTGCTGGTCGAGGGACTGGTACAGGGTTGCCAGGGGGGTGTTGGTCATCTGCTCTGTCTCGGTCTGCTGTGCCGGCCCTTTCGCGGGTAAACCCGCTCCCACAGGTACTGCGCAGCCCTCGAAGCTGCGGGGGTACCTGTGGGAGCGGGTTTACCCGCGAAAGGGCCGGCACAGCGAGTAAATGTCTACAACCCTTATGCGGTATGGCTTACAGCCTATTCACCCGCCGTTCCTCTCGCCACTGTTTTTCTGCAACTGTGCCGATTTCGTCATCAGCCCTGCAGAAAACCATCAAGATCCGCCGCCCTGATCGGTCCACTCTATGCCCCACGCAAGCCGCCCCAAGTCCTACAAGAGCGCGGCCCAAAAAGCCGCATCTCGTGACATCAGACCTGCCTATCCAATAACCAACAAAAAGGCGAACCCATGTCAGGCAAATTCAAAAAACAGTTGTCATTGCTGGACCTCACCTTCATCGGCCTAGGCGCCATCTTCGGCTCCGGCTGGCTGTTCGCCGCCAGCCACGTCTCGGCCATCGCCGGCCCGGCCGGCATCCTGTCCTGGTTCCTTGGCGGCTTCGCCGTGCTGTTGCTGGGCATCGTCTATTGCGAACTGGGCGCTGCCCTGCCGCGCGCCGGGGGCGTGGTGCGCTACCCGGTTTACTCCCACGGCCCGCTGCTGGGCTACCTGATGGGCTTCATTACCCTGATCGCCTTTTCCAGCCTGATCGCCATCGAAGTGGTCGCCTCGCGCCAATACGCCGCCGCCTGGTTCCCCGGGCTGACCAAGGCCGGCTCCAGCGACCCGACCGTGCTCGGCTGGCTGGTGCAGTTCGCCCTGCTGGGGCTGTTCTTCTTCCTCAACTACCGCAGCGTGAAAACCTTCGCCAAGGCCAACAACCTGGTCAGTGTGTTCAAGTTCATCGTGCCGCTGCTGGTAATCGGCGTGCTGTTCACCTTCTTCAAGCCGGAAAATTTCGAGGTCCAGGGCTTTGCCCCGTTCGGTCTGTCCGGTGTTGAAATGGCGGTATCGGCCGGTGGCATCATCTTCGCCTACCTGGGCCTGACACCGATCATTTCGGTGGCCAGCGAGGTGAAGAACCCGCAACGCACCATCCCGATCGCGCTGATCCTCTCGGTACTGCTGTCCACCGCGATCTACGCCCTGCTGCAACTGGCCTTCCTTGGCAGCGTGCCAACCGAAATGCTGAGCAACGGCTGGGCCGCCGTGACCAAGGAACTGGCCCTGCCCTACCGTGACATCTCCCTGGCCCTGGGTGTGGGTTGGCTGGCCTACCTGGTGGTGGCCGACGCAGTGATCTCGCCCAGCGGCTGCGGCAACATCTACATGAACGCCACCCCGCGCGTGGTCTATGGCTGGGCGCAGACCGGCACCTTCTTCAAGTACTTCACCCGCATCGACGCCGAGTCCGGCATCCCGCGCCCGGCGCTGTGGCTGACCTTTGGCCTGTCGGTGTTCTGGACCCTGCCATTCCCGTCCTGGGAAGCACTGATCAACGTGGTTTCCGCCGCCCTGGTACTGAGCTACGCCGTGGCCCCGGTCACCGTCGCCGCCCTGCGCCGCAACGCCCCCGACATGCCGCGCCCGTTCCGGGTCAAGGGCATGGGCGTGCTCGGCCCGCTGTCGTTCATCATCGCCGCGCTGATCGTGTACTGGTCGGGCTGGAAGACCGTGTCATGGCTGCTGGCCCTGCAGATCGTGATGTTCGTGCTGTACCTGCTGTGCGGCCGCTTCGTGCCGACCCAGCACCTGTCGCTGGCCCAGCAAGTGCGCTCGTCGGCGTGGCTGATCGGCTTCTACGCAGTGACCATCCTGCTGTCGTGGCTGGGCAGCTTCGGCGGCCTGGGAGTGCTCGGCCACCCGTTCGACACCGTGGTCGTGGCCGCTTGTGCGCTGGGCATCTACTACTGGGGCGCGGCCACCGGCGTGCCTGCCCACCTGGTGCGCCTGGAGGGTGAGGATGAAAGCGAAGCCTCTGCCGAAAGCTACCCAGGCCAGCGCCCTGCCGCCGTCGCCTCCTGACCCACTCCGGAATGGACAAGCTCATGAAACAGATTCACGTCATCGACTCCCACACCGGCGGCGAACCCACCCGCCTGGTGATGAAAGGCTTCCCGCAACTGCATGGCCGCAGCATGGCCGAGCAACGCGACGAACTGCGCGAGCTGCACGACCAATGGCGCCGCGCCTGCCTGCTGGAACCACGTGGCAACGATGTGCTGGTCGGTGCGCTGTACTGCCCACCGGTGTCGGCCGACGCCACATGCGGGGTGATCTTCTTCAACAACGCTGGCTACCTGAACATGTGCGGCCACGGCACCATCGGCCTGATCGCCTCGCTGCAACACCTAGGCCTGATCGCACCGGGCGTGCACAAGATCGACACCCCGGTCGGCCAGGTCAGCGCCACCCTGCATGAAGACGGCGCCATCACCGTCGGCAACGTGCCGTCCTATCGCTACCGCCAGCAGGTGCTGGTGGAGGTGCCCGGCCATGGCCTGGTGCGCGGTGACATCGCCTGGGGTGGCAACTGGTTTTTCCTCGTCTCCGAACACGGCCAGCGCATAGAGCTGGACAACCGTGAGGCGCTGACCGAGTACACCTGGGCCATGCTCAAGGCCCTCGAAACCCAGGGCATCACCGGTGAAAACGGTGCCCCCATCGACCACGTAGAACTGTTCGCCGACGACGCCAACGCCGACAGCCGCAACTTCGTGATGTGCCCCGGCAAGGCCTACGACCGCTCGCCCTGCGGCACCGGCACCAGCGCCAAGCTGGCCTGCCTGGCCGCCGACGGCAAGCTCGACGAAGGCCAGACCTGGGTTCAGGCCAGCATCACCGGCAGCCAGTTCCATGGCCGCTACGAGCGCGACGGCGAACGCATTCGCCCGTTCATCACCGGCCGCGCCTACATGACCGCCGACAGCACCCTGCTGATCGACGAACAGGACCCGTTCGCCTGGGGCATCTGACCCCGGCTTTTTCCAAAAAACGAATAGTGCGAGGAGTAACAACAATGACCAACAATATCTTCACCGGCACCATGCCCGCCCTGATGACCCCCTGCACCGCCGAGCGCAAGCCGGACTTCGACGCCCTGGTGCGCAAGGGCCGCGAGCTGATCGAGGCCGGCATGAGCGCCGTGGTGTACTGCGGCTCGATGGGCGACTGGCCGCTGCTGACCGAGGCCGAGCGCCAGGAAGGCGTGGCACGCCTGGTGGCCGCCGGCATCCCGACCATCGTCGGTACCGGCGCGGTGAACACCCGTGAGGCGGTATCTCACGCCGCCCACGCGGCCAAGGTCGGTGCCGCCGGCCTGATGGTCATCCCCCGCGTACTCAGCCGCGGTGCCTCGCTGATTGCCCAGAAGCACCACTTCTCGGCCATCCTGGCAGCCGCGCCGAAGCTGCCGGCGGTGATCTACAACAGCCCGTACTATGGCTTCGCCACCCGCGCCGACCTGTTCTTCGAACTGCGCCGCGAGTTCCCCAACCTGATCGGCTTCAAGGAGTTCGGCGGTGGCGCCGACCTGCGTTATGCCGCCGAGCACATCACCTCCAAGGATGACGACGTGACGCTGATGGTTGGCGTGGACACCCAGGTGGTGCATGGCTTCGTCAACTGCAACGCCACCGGCGCTATCACCGGCATCGGCAACGCCCTGCCGCGTGAGGTGCTGCACCTGGTGAGCCTGAGCAAGCAGGCGGCCAAGGGTGACGCCAAGGCCCGCCGCCTGGCACGGGAACTGGAAGCGGCGCTGGCGGTGCTGTCGTCGTTCGATGAGGGCTGCGACCTGGTGCTGTACTACAAGCACCTGATGGTGCTGAACGGCGACAGCGAATACAGCCTGCACTTCAACGAAACCGACCTGCTGACCGACGCCCAGCGCAATTATGCCGAGCAGCAGTACGCGCTGTTCCGCACCTGGTACGCCAGCTGGTCGGCTGAGCAGAACATCGCCTGATCGCCTGATTCAGGCCGAGCCGCAGCCCCTGTGGGAGCGGGTTCACCCGCGAACACCGGCGAAGCCGGTGCCAGGCACCGAGTCGCCTGCTTCGCGGGTAAACCCGCTCCCACAAGAGCTGCGGTCTCCCTTGATATTGATTCCAAAGGAGGCCCCATGACCCTCACAGGCAACCTGCTGATCGGCCAGACACCGGTAACCGGCAGCCGCGAAGCCATCCGTGCCATCGACCCGGCCACCGGCCAGGCGCTGGAACCGGCCTACCTCGGTGGCAGCAGCGAACACGTAACCCAGGCCTGCGCCTTGGCCTGGGCGGCGTTCGATAGCTACCGCGAAACCTCGCTCGAACAACGGGCACAATTCCTCGAAACCATCGCCGCGCAGATCGAAGCGCTGGGCGATGCCCTGATCGACCGCGCCGTGGCCGAAAGCGGCCTGCCCAAGGCGCGCATCCAGGGCGAACGTGGCCGCACCTGCACCCAGCTGCGCACCTTCGCCCGCGTGGTACGGGCCGGCGAATGGCTGGATGTGCGGGTCGACAACGCGCTGCCCGAGCGCCAGCCCCTGCCGCGTGCCGACCTGCGCCAGCGCCAGGTGGCCCTGGGGCCGGTGGCCGTATTCGGCGCCAGCAATTTCCCCTTGGCCTTCTCGGTGGCCGGTGGCGACACCGCCTCGGCCCTGGCTGCCGGTTGCCCGGTGGTGGTCAAGGCCCACGGCGCCCACCCGGGCACCAGCGAGCTGGTAGGCCAGGCAGTGGCACAAGCAGTGAAGCAATGCGGCTTGCCGGCCGGCGTGTTTTCGCTGTTGTACGGCTCCGGTCGTGAAGTGGGCATTGCGCTGGTCAGCGACCCGCGCATCAAGGCCGTTGGCTTTACCGGCTCGCGCAGCGGCGGCATTGCGCTGTGCCAGGCGGCCCAGGCCCGCCCGGAGCCAATCCCGGTGTACGCCGAAATGAGCTCGATCAACCCGGTGTTCCTGTTCGACGGTGCCCTGCAAGCCCGCGCCGAGGCACTGGCGCAAGGCTTCGTCGCCTCGCTGACCCAGGGCGCCGGCCAGTTCTGCACCAACCCCGGCCTGGTGATAGCCCGCCAAGGGCCCGACTTGCAGCGTTTCATCAACGCCGCCAGCGAACACGTGCGCCAGGCTGCTGCACAGACCATGCTCACCCCAGGCATCTTCAGTGCCTACCAGGCCGGTGTCGGCGCCCTGGCCGCAAACGCCAATGCCCAGGCCGCCGCCAGTGGCCAGGCCGGGCAAGGCCCCAACCAGTGCCAGGCGCAGCTGTTCGTGACCCAGGCCGAAGCGTTCCTTGCCGACCCGGCGTTGCAGGCCGAGATCTTCGGCGCGGCGTCGCTGGTGGTGGCCTGCGCCAACGATGAGCAGGTCCGCCAGGTGGCCGAGCATCTGGAAGGCCAACTGACCGCCACCCTGCAACTGGACGATGCCGACATCGACAACGCCCGCGCCCTGCTGCCGACCCTTGAGCGCAAGGCTGGCCGCATTCTGGTCAATGGCTGGCCGACCGGTGTAGAGGTATGCGACGCGATGGTCCACGGCGGGCCGTTCCCGGCCACCTCCGACGCCCGCACCACCTCGGTGGGCACGGCGGCAATCCTGCGCTTCCTGCGCCCGGTGTGCTACCAGGACTTCCCCGATGCCCTGCTGCCGCCGGCGCTGAAACACGGCAACCCGCTGCAACTGCGGCGCCTGCTCGACGGTAAACGGGAAGGCTGAGCATGGTCGAAACCGCTGAAACCGATATCGCCGTGGTCGGCGCCGGCATTGTCGGCGTCGCCTGTGCCCTGCAACTGGCCCGCCAGGGCCGCCGGGTAACCCTGGTCGACCGCCAGGCACCCGGCCAGGGCGCGTCCTACGGCAACGCCGGGCACCTGGCTACCGAGCAGGTATTCCCGATTGCCGACCTGTCGATCCTCAAACGCCTGCCGCGCATGCTGCTGGACCCGATGGGCCCGCTACGCCTGGACTGGAAGTACCTGCCCAAGGCCATGCCCTGGTTCACCCGCCTGCTGCTCAACCTGCGCCCGGGCCCATTTCAGCGCAGCGTGGCCGGCATTCGCACATTGAACGAAGGCAGCCTGGGTGCCTGGCAGCGGTTGCTGGGTTCGATCGGGCGCAGCGAACTGTTCCAGGAAGATGGCTCGTTGCTGGTGTTCGAACGGCCTGAGTCGCGCCAGGCGCTGGAGGCCTTGCGCGCACGCTTGCAACAGCAGGCGGTGCCGGTGGACTTCTGGTCGGCCGACACCGTGCGCGAGGCGGCGCCGCAGTTGAGCCCGTCACTGTTGGGCGGGCTGTTCTTTCCGCGTACCGGCCACTTCATCGATCCCTACCGGGTAGTGTGCGAATTGTTCGAAGCTGCCAAGGCCAGTGGTGTGCGCTTTGTCCAGGCACAGGTCGATGGCGGGCGGCTGCACAGCGGCGGAGTCAGCCTGGCCAGCGACCTGGGCACGCTCGATGCCCGTCAGGTGCTGATCAGTTGTGGCGCGCACTCTGCGCGGTTGACCGGCGCGCTGACCGGCAAGCAGGTGCCACTGGATACCGAGCGCGGCTACCACCTGATGTTGCCTGGCGAGCATCAGCGCCTGCCGTTTGCAGTCACATCGCTGGAACGCAAGTTCATCATGACGCCCATGGCCGAGGGTTTGCGCCTGGCCGGCACCGTGGAATTCGCCGGGCTGGACGCGCCGCCGAGCATGCAACGAGCGTGGCAGTTGCACCGGTTGAGCAAGGGCTTGTTCCAGCGGGACTTGAGTGTGGAGGGAGCGACGCCGTGGATGGGCTTCCGGCCTTCGTTGCCGGATTCGTTGCCGGTGATCGACCGGGTGTGTGACGGGCGGGTGCTGTTGGCGTTCGGGCATCAGCACCTGGGGTTGACCCAGGCGGCGGTGACGGCGGAGTGGGTGGGGCGGTTGGCTGACAGGGACAGTGGGGCTGATATGGCGGCTTACCGGTTGGACCGGTTTTAGCCTGTACTGGCCTCTTCGCGGGTGAACCCGCTCCCACAGGGATCGCACAGGCCTTGAGGGCAGTGGAGATCCTGTGGGAGCGGGTGTACCCGCGAATGGGCTGCAAAGCAGCCCCTTCATGCCTCAGCGATAACGCTCCAGCCAGTGCGCATACGGTGCCGGCAAGGTCCAGGAGGCTTTCTCCACCCCCAGCTCCTTGGCCGCAAAATATGCCCAGTGCGGGTCAGCCAGGTGCGCACGCCCTACCGACACCAGGTCCAGCTGGTTGGCCTGCAGCGCTGCTTCCGCCAGTTGCGGCGTACCAAAACCCCACGCCGAAGTCACCGGCAGCTTCGCCTCGCGGCGCACACGCTCGGCAATCGGCCCCATGAACGCCGGGCCCCACGGGATCTTGGTGTCAGGAATGGTGAAGCCGACACTCACGCTCAGCAGGTCAAGGCCACCGGCCTTGAAGCGGCGCGCCAGTTCGATCGACTCTTCCAGGGTCTGCTCATCGCGGCCATCGTATTCCAGCACACCAAAACGCGCGGTCAGTGGCAGGTTTTCTGGCCATACCTCACGCACCGCTGCCAGGGTTTCCAGCAAGAAGCGGCTACGGTTGTCGAAGCTGCCACCGTAGGCATCGGTACGCTTGTTGGAGTGTTCGGAGAAGAAGCTCTGACCCAGGTAGCCATGGGCAAAGTGCAGTTCGATCCACTCGAAGCCGGCATCACGCGCCCGGCGGGCGGCATCGACGAAGTCCTGCTTGACCCGGGCGATGTCGTCCAGGGTCATCTCGCGCGGCACTTGCGGCAGGTGTGCACCGAAGGCGATGGCGGACGGGGCGATGGTTTCCCAGCCGCGGGGGTCGCCGGCAGCGATGTGGTCATCACCTTCCCACGGGCGGTTGGCGCTGGCCTTGCGCCCGGCATGGGCAATCTGGATACCCGGCACGGAACCGGCGGCCTTGATTGCCTGCACCACTGGCACGAAAGCGTGGGCGTGGGCATCGCTCCAGATACCGGCGCAACCGGGGGTGATGCGCCCTTCCGGGGCTACTGCAGTGGCCTCGACCACCAGCAGGCCGGCACCGCCACGGGCCAGACCGGCCAGGTGCACGTGGTGCCAGTCGTTGATCATGCCGTCCTCGGCCATGTACTGGCACATCGGCGGGATGGCAATGCGGTTGCGCAGGGTAACGTCCTTGAGGGTGTACGGTTCGAACAAGGCGGACATGGGCAAGCTCCTGGGCTATTTGATTACGATAGTTCGATCATAATCGAACTATGGCAATTAATGATAGCCCCGTTATCATGAACACCATGCGAGCTTATCAACATCCCAATTCCGAAGACCTCACCCTGGAACGCCTGCTCTATGCCCTGAGCGACCCGGTGCGCCTGGGTATCGTGCGCCACCTGGCGGGCGTGGCCGAAGCCAGCTGCGGCGAGCTGGACGGCGGCCGGCCGAAGTCGAGCATGTCCCACCACTTTCGCGTGCTGCGTGATGCGGGGTTGGTGCATACCCGCAATGTGGGGACTACCCATATGAATTCGTTGCGTAGCGAGATGCTGGGGGAGCGGTTTCCCGGGTTGCTGGACTGCATTCTGCGGCAGCAATGATTTTCCTGTGCCGGCCTCTTCGCGGGTAAACCCGCTCCCACACGGACCGCGTTGGCCACAGGCTTGGCGCTATCCCTGTGGGAGCGGGTTTACCCGCGAAAGGGCCGGAACAGGCAAAAAAAAAGCCACGAGGTCTCCCCCGTGGCTTCTGTCACAACAATGGCCGATTACAGCGCCATGTCATTCTCAGGCTTGCTCTCGACCGGCTGGCTCGGTGCAACCGCAGTGCCGACGCTTTCGTCGATCACCGGTGGCTTCTCCAGCTGCAGCACTTCAGCGGTGTAGTTCCACTCTTTCTGGGTGGCCGCCGCCGAGTCGTTCAGCTTGGTGCCATAGCTCGGCACGATCTGCTTGATCTTGGCCTGCCACTCAGGGGTAGCGACCTTCTCCTTGAACACGGTTTCCAGCACGTTCAGCATGATCGGTGCAGCAGTCGAAGCACCTGGCGATGCACCCAGCAGGCCGGCAATGGTGCGGTCTTCGGAAGCGACCACTTCAGTGCCCAGCTTCAGCACGCCGCCCTTCTCGGCATCACGCTTGATGATCTGCACGCGCTGGCCGGCCTGCCACAGGCGCCAGTCTTCCTTCTTGGCGTTCGGGAAGTAGGTGCGCAGGGCTTCGAAGCGGTCGTCGTCAGACAGCATCAGCTGGCCAGCGAGGTACTCCACCAGCGGGTACTGGTCGATGCCGACCTTGGTCATCGGCCACACGTTGTGGGTGGTGGTGCTGCTCAACAGGTCCAGGTACGAGCCGTTCTTCAGGAACTTGGTCGAGAAGGTGGCGAATGGGCCAAACAGGATCACGCGCTTGCCGTCCAGCACGCGGGTGTCCAGGTGCGGTACCGACATGGGTGGTGCGCCGGTCGAGGCGATGCCGTAGGCCTTGGCCATGTGCTGCATGGCCACGGTCGGGTTCTCGGTCACCAGGAACGAGCCACCCACCGGGAAGCCTGCGTATTCCTTGGCTTCAGGAATGCCCGACTTCTGCAGCAGCTTCAGCGCGCCGCCGCCGGCACCGATGAACAGGAACTTGGCGTCGGTGGCCGATTCGCTACCGTCCTTCAGGTTCTTGTACTCGACGTGCCACGAACCGTCCTTGTTGCGGGTGATGTCCTGCACTTCGCTGGACAGCTTCAGGTCGAAGTTTTCCTGGGTTTTCAGGTGGCCGACGAACTGGCGGGTGATCTCGCCGAAGTTGACGTCAGTGCCGATCGGCGTCCAGGTCACGGCCAGTTTCTGGTTCGGGTCGCGGCCTTCCATCATCAGCGGGACCCACTTGGCGATCTGCGCGTGGTCCTCGGAGTACTGCATCGGGCGGAACAGCGGGCTGGCCTGCAGCGCGTCATAACGCTTCTTCAGGAACTTGATGTTGTCATCGCCCCACACGAAGCTCATGTGCGGCGTGGTGTTGATGAACGAGTGCGGGTTCTTCAGCACGCCCTGGCGGACCTGCCACGCCCAGAACTGGCGGGAGACCTGGAAGGCTTCGTTGATTTCGATGGCCTTGGCGATGTTGACGTTACCGTCTTTGTCTTCCGGGGTGTAGTTCAGCTCGGCCAGCGCGGAGTGGCCGGTACCGGCGTTGTTCCAGCCGTTGGAGCTTTCTTCGGCCACGCCATCCAGGCGCTCGACCATTTCCATCGACCAGCTTGGCTCCAGCTCGTGCAGCCACACGGCCAGTGTCGAACTCATGATGCCGCCGCCGACCAGCAGCACATCTACTTTCTTGGTTTCTGCGGCGTGCGCTTGCATGACGCTTGCAGCGACAGCCAGACCCAGCAAGGTCTTGCCAGCTTTCTTGAACATTGATCGATTCCAGTCAGGAGAACAGAGGGCGGGCCTGTGGCTGGCCCAGGTAAAGCGTGTTCTGCAGCGCAGGCTTGTTGTTGATCGTTATTCAGCAGCCAGAGAACCAGAAAACGACTCGGCCTTTTGTCGAATTGACCGACAAGGCTGAATCGTTTTTCCGATTGTAGCTCAAATGCCAGCACAAACAAATTGCCGCCCGGAACGTCAAGGCGACGGGTTGCCTCAGTGGCAGAATGTCACGCCGAAAAACAAAAACCCCCGATCATGTACATGACCGGGGGCCTTGGATCACGCCGCAAGCGTCGCGATCAGGGTACCGCCAAGATTACTGCTGCTGAGGCAGTTTATCGATCGGGCCGCAGCCACCGATGATCTTGGAGATGGAAACCGAAGGGTGGAACAGGTAGTCGTAGGTGCAGTTTTTCGGCTGGTTGTAAACCTGGCCGGTGCAACCCGACAGCAGGGCAACACCCGAAACGACAGCAACGGCTACGGTAGCCTTGAACAGCTTTTTCATACTAAATCCTTTAAATGAATCATCTTCGGCCATCGTCTGATGGCGGCGGGATGATACAGAACCTGGGCATTGGATCCAAGCAGCGGATGGCACTTGTTCGTTGCAGCCGCGCAACAATACGTTGCGGTTGCAAGCAATGTCTCACTTTCCTGAAACCGGATGTTATGTCCAATTCGCAATGCATGGTTGAAAAGTGAGCGGGTGGCGACGATAGTCTTGAACGCTGCTTTTTCACTGCCCTACAGGAGTTCCCCATGCTCGGCGTCACCGACTACGGCGCGTTCGTCATCGCCTTCATCATCGTCCTGGCCATCCCCGGCCCGGGCAACTTCGCCCTGATCACCGCCACGGGCAAGGGCGGGATCAAGGCCGGCATGGCTGCGACCTGTGGGGTAATCCTGGGTGACCAAGTGCTGCTGTGGCTGGCGGTGGCTGGCGTTGCCACCCTGCTGGCCGCCTACCCTGCCGCCTTTCATGTGGTGCAGTGGGCCGGTGCCGCGTACCTGGCGTACCTGGGCCTGCGCATGCTGCTGAGCAAACCCGGTGGCGCACCGCGGGCCAGCCGCATGGACAACGGCCAGTACCTGCGCCAGACCATGATGATCACCCTGCTCAACCCCAAGGCGATCATGTTCTACATGGCGTTCTTCCCGCTGTTCGTCGACCCGGTGAAACACCAGGGGCTGGTGACCTTCGGCTTCCTCGCGGCGACGGTGGCGGTGGTGACCTTCCTGTACGGGTTGATTGCGGTGGTGCTGACGCACCAGTTGGCCGAACGCATGCGCGCCAATCCGCGGATATCCAATATGTTCGAGCGGTTGGCGGGGGCTTGCCTGGTGGGGTTTGGCATCAAGCTGGCGGCGATGCGCTGAGGGCCCTGGGGGGCGCGTTGCGCTCCCGGTCCTACAGTTGAAACTCAGAATAATCCCCTTCCTTGTAGGCCATTTCCCAAACATACTGCCAACCCGCTCAAACTGTTGCGACGGATTGGGTCGCGCTCTAGTCTCGGTTTGTCGTTGCAAAATCAACGACCGGCTTTGACAGGCCGACTACTCAAGTTTCCGTTGCAGCGCGTTATGGCAGCTGTGCATGGGGCACATTCGTGTGCGCCGGGTCTTGGGTAACCGGTCTGTCAACCCATGTATAGCTGCCCCCATTCGTTTGACAGCGTTGCCAGGCGGCTCCACTTACCCAAGGAGCTTTACATGCGCAAGATGGTCCCCGATCCACCCCACTCCCTCGATTCCACCCAGGCTCTGCAAGACACCCTGGTCCAGTCCTCAGAGTACGTACTCTGCGCCCTGTTCGTGGTCCGCCAATCCGTGCAACTCAAACCCACGGCCCCAAGTTCGATCGTGATGCAGGCTGTGATCCATGAAATGGAAGCAGTACAGGGCCTGGTCGAGTCGGCATTGATGCAATTGCAGATGCAGGCCCATTTACCGGTTGAGCCGCGCACCTTGCACTAAGCAGGTCTGGCCTCTTCGCGGGTAAACCCGCTCCCACAGGGGTAATCATTGCCCTCAAGTACTGCGCCGTACCTGTGGGAGCGGGTTCACCCGCGAAGAGGCCTGTACAGACACCCAAAATCCCAGGGAGATTCACCAATGCCCACCGACGACACAAAACAACCCACCACAGTCGGCAAGACCTGCTTCTACCAAGGCGAAAACAACACCCACCCGCTGTTCCGCATCGAGCCCGGCATCCCCTGCCAGGACGCCCGCGAACAGGCATCGGAACTGATGGGCTACGTCCGCGACCTGATCATCACCGGTTTGATGGATGGCGACCAGAAGCTGATCTGGGCCTCGCATTACCTGAGTGCGATGGCAAAGGCGCTGCTGGATGATGCTGAATTGGGGATGATGAAAAAATAAGAAAAAAGGAAGCCCTTGGAAACGCATAACACCCAGGGGCTTCATTCATCGCATCTCGTCGCGATCACACTCAAATACGCTCCGGCCCCACGCGGTAATGCGACCCCTTCCATCGCGATGTAGTCCATTTCCCAAACAAACAGCAAACCCGCTGTATTCGTTGCCAGTGCACAGCCCGCACCTTAGCCTCGTCTCTTCATCGCCATTCAAGACCAACGCAGGAAGGCGATCATCAGGCTAGGCGCAACCAACCATTGCGTAATGGCCTCCACCTCGTTTCCGCAGGGCCACTCGGTCAAATCGGCAGAGGTGCTGTCACCTCAAGGATTGCCAGAGCCGAAAATGACAGCTTCGGTGATATCGAATCGGTTGGCGATGGTGTCAGTGAGATGCGCGTGTTTGTCGGCCCCGGATATCGAATCTACTTCGTACGAACGGGCCCAACCCGCTACCTGATGCTCTATGGCAGCGATAAAACGGATCAACACAGAGCCATCAAACGAGCCAAGGAAATTCTTGATGCGGTACGAGGTAAAAAACGATGAGCGACAAATCCACCCCTGAAGACATGCCAATCCTTGATCTGGACTTGAGCAATACCAAACGATTCGAGGCATCCCGGTTTCTCGACAGCCCAGAAACCATCGCAGCATTTCTGGCAGAGGCTATGAAGGCTAACGATGCTCAAATCCTGATGCATGCCCTGGGTGAAGTGGCAAAAGCCAAGGGCGTTAACCAGTTTGCGCAAGACGCAGGCGTCAACCGCGAGTCTCTCTACAAAACTTTGAAGGGCGGCGATAAAACCCGTTTTTCTACAATTCAGAAGCTGATGCTTGCCCTGGGCGTAGAACTCACCGTCAGGCCGCTCAAGAAGCTCCCCGCGTCTTCATAGGCTCGCACGCGCAAATGGGATGCTCGCTACAAACAACTTCGCGCCACACAACGAAAAAGCCCCTGAAAACTTTCGTTCCCAGGGGCTTCATCTTGTATGGCGGAGAGATAGGGATTTGAACCCTAGGTACTGTTGCCAGTACAACGGATTTCGAATCCGTCCCGTTCGACCACTCCGGCATCTCTCCAATGCCGCGCATCATACCAGCGTTCTTTTAAAACGCAAACCTTTTTTTCAAAAAAATCGCGTGGTATCAGGCGCTTGCGTGAACGTGCCGCTTACAGCGGCACGCCCAGGCGCTTGGCAACTTCTTCGTAGGCTTCGATCACGTCGCCCAGACCCTGGCGGAAGCGGTCCTTGTCCATCTTCTTGCGGGTCTCTTTGTCCCACAGGCGGCAGCCGTCCGGGCTGAACTCGTCGCCCAGCACGATCTGGCCGTGGAATACGCCGAATTCCAGCTTGAAGTCGACCAGCAGCAGGCCGGCGTCATCGAACAGCTTGCTCAGCACTTCGTTGACCTTCAGCGACAGCTTTTTCATTTCGGCCAACTGCTCGGCGGTGCCCCAGCCGAACGCGACAACGTGGGATTCGTTGATGAAGGGGTCGCCCTTCTCGTCGTTCTTCAGGAACAGCTCGAAGGTGGACGGCTCCAGCTTGATGCCCTCCTCCACGCCCAGGCGCTTGACCAGGCTGCCGGCGGCGTAGTTGCGCACCACGCACTCGACCGGGATCATGTCCAGCTTCTTCACCAGGCACTCGTTGTCGCCCAGCAGCTTGTCGAACTGGGTCGGCACGCCGGCTTCTTCCAGTTTCTGCATGATGAAGGCGTTGAACTTGTTGTTCACCATGCCTTTGCGGTCGAGCTGTTCGATACGCTTGCCGTCGAACGCCGAGGTGTCGTTACGGAACAGCAGGATCAAGCGGTCGGCGTCGTCGGTCTTGTAAACCGATTTGGCCTTGCCGCGGTAAAGTTCGTCGCGTTTTTCCATGATTGGGCTCCGCTTGCTTGAGGTGTTGGGCTAGGCGATTTCGCGCCAGTCGAGCCCGTGTTCCTGATTCGCCACCTGGAGCCAGTCCGGGTCGCACCCAAGGGTGTCGACGAAGCACTGGCGAGCCAAGTGTGGCAGGTTGTTCTTGCTGCTGAGGTGGGCCAGCACCAGGTGCTGCAGGTTGTGCCAGCCCAACTCATGCACCAGGCGCGCGGCCTGGTGATTGTTCAAATGCCCTTGCATGCCACCCACCCGCTGCTTCAGGAAGGCCGGGTAGTGACCGCGTGCCAGCAGGTCGCGGCAGTGGTTGGCCTCGATCAGCAGTGCATCCAGGCCCTGGTAACGCTCCAGCAGCAGCGCGTCGTACGAACCCAGGTCGGTCAGCATGCCGAAGCGCCGCTGGCCGTCACTGACCACGTACTGCAGCGGCTCGTAGGCGTCGTGCTCGACCCGCGCCGCGGTCACTTCCAGGCTGCCGATACGCAGGCTGTCGCCACAAGCGAGAAAACCGGCCACCTCCACCGGCTTGCGCATGCCGCGCAAGGTCCCTTGGCTGAGGTAGACCGGTACATTGTAGCGCCGTGACAGCAAGCCGACCCCATGCACGTGGTCGGCATGTTCGTGGGTGACCAGTACCGCACTGAGCTGGGCCGCCGACACGCCGAGCAGCGCCAGGCGCCGCTCGGTCTCGCGCAGGGAAAACCCGCAATCGACCAGGATGAACGTGTCACCACTGGCGATCAGCGTGCCGTTTCCCTGGCTGCCGCTTCCGAGTACCGCGAAGCGCACTTAGCCCAGGTGGTCCTGAATGGCGCTCAGCACGCGGCGGGCGACATCGGCCGGAGCCACGGTGTTGATGTTCTTCTCGACCGTGACCTGCACGCTCTCACCCACCTTGCTCAGGCGAACCTGGTAGCGCTCGGCACGGGCTTCACGCTCTTCCTTGGTCGGCTCGCTGCCGAACATGCGGCCAAAGAAGCCAGGCTGGTTCTGCTTGTCGTCAGGCTTTTCCGACAGGTTGATGTAGTAGAGGCCCAGGCTGCGGTTGATGTCCTCGACACGCCACTGGCCACCCTGCTCCAGGGCACGGCCCACGCTGGACCAGGCGCGGTCCAGGTCGGCGCCCAGGTACAGCACCGGGTTGCCGCTGCCGTCTTCGCTCAGGCTCACGCGGCTCGGCGCGTCGAAATCGCGCGCGGCCAGCAGCGACACCGAACCGCCCTTCTCGGCGCTGCGGTTCATGCTGGCAAGCATTTCGTCGACCAGCAGGGCATCGGCACCGGTGTTGCTGGAGGTGGACGGGAAATCGGGCTCGGCAGTGCTGCCGGCCGGGCGCTCGACGCTGACCACATACACCTCGGAGGTGTTGCGCTGCACGCCAGGCTCCATGCGAACACGCACGCGCACTTCGCTGTCAGCGCTGCTGGCAGTGCTGGCCAGACGCTGGCCGAGCGATGCCGACAGTTCGTCGAAACGCTGCCAGGTCGTGTTGAATTCGCCGGTCTGCGGGCGCTCTTCGGCGATGCGGAAGCCGTTGTCCTCGAAGAACTGGCGGGCCACCGGCCATACTTCGGCCGGCGAATGCTGGGCCAGCACCCAACGGCTGCTGCCGCTGCGCTGCAGGCTGTAGTCGGTAATCTGGGCGGCGCCACCGGTCATCGGTTGCGGGCGCGGCACCTCGAACTCGCCGGTGGCGCTGTCGTCGGCGACGTTACGCGGGATCGGCAGCAGCGGGTCAAGGCGCTTGACGTTGCTGGCGTCCGGCGGCAGTTGCATAGGCGCGGTCGGGCGCGCCTGCAGGTAATCGCTGCCGCGGTCGCGGAAATAGCCATCCTCGCCCCACAGCCAGCCACACCCGCTGGTGCTGGAGATGATCAGGGCAAGGGCGGAAAGACCAGCCAGTCGCTTCATGCGGTGTACTTCCTCTTAAACCAGTACGCCGGACTGGCGCAAGGCAGTACGGACTTTTTCGTGGCAGCCTTCGCTCAACCAGGTCAGCGGCAGGCGAATGCCTTTGTGCATCAGGCCCATTTCGACGAGTGCCCATTTCACCGGGATCGGGTTGGACTCGCAGAACAGGTCTTTGTGCAGCGGCATGAGTTTTTCGTTGATTGCGCGGGCCTTCTCGGCATTGCCCTCAAGGGCGGCCTCGCACAGGTCGGCCATTTCGCGCGGGGCGACGTTGGCGGTGACGGAAATGTTGCCCTTGCCGCCCATCAGGATCAGCTCGACGGCGGTCGGGTCGTCGCCGGACAGGACGATGAAGTCGCTATCGACGCCATCGAGGATCGCCTTGGCGCGTACCAGGTCGCCGGTGGCTTCCTTGATACCGATGATGTTCTTGACCTTCGACAGGCGGATCACGGTATCGGCCTGCATGTCGCAGGAGGTGCGGCCGGGTACGTTGTAGAGGATCTGCGGGATGTCGACGGCTTCGGCAATGTGCTTGAAGTGCTGGTACAGGCCTTCTTGCGTCGGCTTGTTGTAGTACGGCACTACCAGCAGGCAGGCGTCGGCACCGGCGCTCTTGGCGTTCTGGGTCAGGTGCACGGCTTCGGCAGTGGAGTTGGCACCGGTACCGGCGATGACCGGGATGCGGCGGGTGCTGCGCTTGACGCGCTCGACCACGTGCTTGATGACCAGGATATGTTCTTCGACATCCAGCGTGGCGGACTCACCGGTGGTGCCGACAGCGACGATCGCATGGGTGCCGTTTTCCAGGTGGAAGTCTACAAGTTTGTCGAGGCTGTCCCAGTCAAGACGCCCTTGTGCATCCATGGGAGTGACCAATGCCACCATACTGCCCGCAATCATGTAACTGCTCCTGCCGGAAAAAGAGAGCGGTAATGGTACTGGGGGCATCGGCCTTGCACAAGCGAAGCAGGCGGGTGGAGCATTCCCCTCGGCGCCTTATTTCGCTACCCTTGCTGCTTTGATCGGTGCAGCGCGGCCCGCCGGGCCGTCGACCTTGCTCCCCGCCAGCGTCCACGACCTCGCATGCGAGCCCCGGGCCCTGCCGACTGGAGGCTTTCGCCCGTCCTGTGCCGACCGCTCATCGCTTTAGGAATGCTGCATGTCCACCCCCACCGTCCGCGAACAATTCCTTGTCATCAGCGCCTTGGGCCCCAACCCCATGGAGCTGGCCAACGTCCTCAGCCGCGCTGCCTTCGAAAACCGCTGCGCGGTGGTCACCTCGCGCCTGAGCCGCCACGGCGAGACCAGCGCCCTGGTACTGCAGGTGGGCGGCAGCTGGGACGCCCTGGCGCGCCTCGAAGCCATGCTGCCGGGCCTGGGCAAGAAGCACGGCCTGACCCTGGACGTGGTGCGCAGCGCCGACCAGGAAGTGCGCCCGCAGGCCCTGCCCTACGTGGCCTACGTCAGCGCCGCCTACCGCCCGGACATCATCAACGAGCTGTGCCAGTTCTTCCTCGACCACCGCGTCGAGCTGGAAGCCATGACCTGCGACACCTACCTGGCGCCGCAGACCGGCAGCAGCATGCTCAACGCCCAGTTCACCGTGATTCTGCCGGCCGGCACCCAGATCAGCTGGCTGCGTGACCAGTTCCTGGACTTTGCCGATGCCCTGAACCTCGATGCGCTGATCGAGCCATGGCGTCCACAGAACCCAATGTAAGGAAACCGACCATGGCTGTAGCACTCGACCAACCCGTTGCCGACTTCCAGGCCCAGGCCACCAGCGGGCAAACCGTCAGCCTGGCCGAGCTCAAGGGCCAGCAAGTGGTGGTGTACTTCTACCCGAAGGACAGCACCCCGGGCTGCACCACCGAGGGCCAGGGTTTCCGTGACCAGCATGATGCCTTTGCCGCGGCCAACACCGTGGTGTTCGGCGTGTCGCGCGATGGCATCAAGTCGCACGAGAACTTCAAGGCCAAGCAAGGCTTCCCGTTCGAGCTGATCAGCGACAAGGACGAAGCCCTGTGCCAGCTGTTCGACGTGATCAAGCTGAAGAAGCTGTATGGCAAGGAATACATGGGCGTTGACCGCAGCACCTTCCTGATCGACAAAAACGGTGTGCTGCGCCAGGAATGGCGCGGGGTGAAGGTGCCCGGGCATGTGGATGCAGTACTGGCTGCTGCCCAGGCCCTGAACAAGGCTTGAGATCGTTGGGGGCGCTTTGCGCCCCTTTCGCGACACAAGGCCGCTCCCACAAGGTCCCGAATGGGCCGCAAAGCGGCCCCATTTGCATTCAGAGCATCGGCGAAACGCTAGGCTCCTGCCGCGGCCAGGCATCCAGCACGGCCTTGATCAGCGTCGCCAGCGGGATGGCAAAGAAAATCCCCCAGAACCCCCACAACCCGCCAAACAGCAGCACTGCGCAAATGATCGCCACCGGGTGCAGGCTCACCGCCTCGGAGAACAGCAGCGGCACCAGCACGTTGCCGTCCAGCGCCTGGATGATCGCGTACACCGTCATCAGGTAGATGAACTGGTCACCCCAGCCCCACTGGAACAGTGCGATCAGCGTCACCGGCACGGTCACCACCACCGCGCCCACGTAAGGCACCACCACCGACAGCCCCACCAGCAGCGCCAGCAACGCGGCGTAGTTGAGCCCCAGGCTGATGAAGGCGATGTAGGTGGCAATGCCGCAGATCAGGATCTCGATGCCCTTGCCGCGGATGTAGTTGGCGATCTGCCGGTTCATCTCGCTGCCCACGCGGTTCAGCAGGCTGCGCTGGCGTGGCAGGTAGCCGCTGACCCAACGGCCGATCAGTTCACGGTCCTTGAGAAAGAAAAACACCAGGATCGGCACCAGCACCAGGTAGATCATGGCATTGACCAGCAACGGCAGGCTCGACAGCGAGAAGGTCAGTGCCCACTGGCCGAACTTTCCGATTTCCCCGCGCACCGACTCGATGGCATGCAGCACCTGCTCGTCCGACACCAGGTGCGGGTAACGCTCGGGCAACAGCAACAGCAGCGACTGCCACTTGCCGAGCATGCCCGGCAGTTCGTTGAACAGGGTGATCAACTGGTGCCACAGCAGCGGCACCAGCACCAGCATGAACACAGCCAGCGCCCCCATGAACAGGGCGAACACCAGCATCACCGCCAGCCGGGTCGGTACCCGCACGCGCTCCAGGGCATTGACCAGCCCCTGCATCAGAAACGCCAGCACCATGCCCGCCAACACCGGTGCAAGCATGCCACCCAGGGTGAGTACCGCGGTAAAAGCCAGGAACAACAGGACCGCCAGCACCACCGCTTCCTCATCGGAGAAGTAGCGCTGCATCCAGTCGCGAAGCACTTTGAACATTGACGATCCTTGGAAAGACTCAGGCCTTGCGCAGCCAGTAAGTGTAGGTACCGGCCTCGGCCGTTTCCCGCAGCAGGGTATGACCTGCCAACTGGGCGAAAGTGCGGAAGTCGCGTTGTGAGCCGGCGTCGGTGGCGATGACCTTGAGCACCGCGCCGCTGGCCAGGCGGTTGAGCTCCATCTTGGCCTTCAGCAGCGGCAAAGGGCAATTCAGCCCGCTGGCGTCCAGCTCGGCGTCACAGGTCAGGGTGTCACTCATCGTGGGGCTCTCCAAAGGCATTGCCAGGCTGTATCTGGATTTGGCCGGCTAGGATAGCGCCACTGGTCGCCAACGTGTGAGCCCGCTACAGTAGGTATCTTTGACCGACGCGAGCTTCATGCATGAATCTACTGCGCCCTACCCTGCTGACGCTGGCCTGCCTGTTGGCCCTCCCCGGCCACGCTGACGACCTGCCATCACTGGGCGACGCCAGTTCCGCGATCGTCTCGCCACAACAGGAGCACCAGCTCGGCCGTGCCTGGTTGAGCCTGCTGCGTGGCCAGGTCAACCAGCTCAACGACCCGCAGCTGAAAGATTACGTCGAAACCAGCGTGTATCGCCTGGCCGAAACCAGCCAACTGCAGGACCGACGCCTGGAATTCATCCTCATCGATAGCCGCGAGCTCAACGCCTTTGCCGCCCCGGGCGGCATCGTCGGGGTCAACGGCGGGCTGTTCCTCAACGCCCAGACCGAAGGCGAGTACGCCTCGGTACTGGCCCACGAACTGGCGCACTTGTCGCAACGCCACTTCGCCCGCGGCGTCGAGGCCCAGCAGCGCATGCAGTTGCCGATGATGGCGGCGTTGCTGGCCGGTATCGTGCTGGCCGCCGGTGGTGGCGGTGATGCCGGTATCGGCGTGATCGCCGGCACCCAGGCAGCGGCGATCCAGGAACAGCGGCGCTTCTCTCGGCAAAACGAACAGGAAGCCGACCGTATCGGCATCCAGAACCTGGAAAAGGCCGGCTACGACCCGCGCAACATGCCGACCATGTTCGAGCGCCTGGCCCGGCAGTACCGCTACGACGCCAAGCCACCGGAATTCTTGCTGACCCACCCGGTAACCGAGTCGCGTATCGCCGACACCCGCAACCGTGCCGAGCAGGCCCCCAAGGGCGGCGTCGAGGACAGCATGCGCTACCAGCTGATCCGTGCCCGGGTGGCGCTGACCTACGAAGGCACCCCGGGGCTGGCAGCCAAACGCTTCCGCGCCCAGCTGGACGAAGACCCCAAGCTGGACGCCGCGCGTTACGGCCTGGCCCTGGCGCAGATCAAGGGTGGCCAGCTGAACGAGGCGCGCGAACTGCTCAAGCCGCTGCTGGCCAAGGCGCCCAACGACATTACCTACAACCTGGCGCAGATCGACCTGGATATCACCAACAACCGCCTGGCCGACGCGCAGCAGCGGGCCGAACGCATGCAGGGCCTGTACCCGGGCAACTACCCGCTGAAACAGGTGCGTGCCGACTTGCTGGTGAAGCAGAACAAGCCCGCCGAGGCGGAGAAGGTGTTGAACGAGCTGGTGAAGAGCCGGCCGGATGACCCGGACGTGTGGTACGACATGGCCGAAGTGCGGGGCCTTTCGGGCAATACCATTGGTTTGCACCGGGCGCGTGCCGAGTACTTCACACTGGTGGGCGATTTTGACCAGGCCATCCAGCAGCTGGATTACGCCAAGCGCCGTGCGGGCGGGAACTTCCCGCTGGCAGCACAGATTGACCAGCGCCAGCGCGAGGTCATGGAGCAGCAGCGCATGGTTCAGGAAATGATGGGGCGTTGAGGGCCCTTTCGCGGGTAAACCCGCCCCCACAGGGACCGCACCGCCCGTGAGCGCTGCGCTGTACCTGTGGGAGCGGGTTTACCCGCGAAGAAAGCGACGCGGTACAGCGTCAGGCGTTACCGGACAACTTCAGGCGCGCCGCCTGGGTAAAGTCCAGCATCCGGTTCAGCGGCTTGATCGCTTTCGGCACCAGCGCCGGGTCGACAAAAATCTCGTTAGACCCATTACGCAGGCAATCCAGCACACGCTCCAGGGTGTTCATCGCCATCCACGGGCAGTGCGCGCAGCTGCGGCATGCCGCGCCGTTACCGGCGGTCGGGGCTTCGACGAACTCCTTGTCCGGGCACAGCTGCTGCATCTTGTAGAAGATGCCGCGGTCGGTGGCGACGATGAAGGTCTTGTTCGGCAGGGTCTGGGCAGCCTTGATCAGCTGGCTGGTGGAACCCACCGCGTCGGCCAGTTCGATCACCGCTTCCGGCGACTCGGGGTGCACCAGAATCGCTGCATCCGGGTACAGCGCCTTCATGTCGGCCAACTGGCGCGACTTGAACTCTTCGTGAACGATGCAGGCACCGTCCCACAGCAGCATGTCGGCACCGGTTTGCTTCTGGATGTAACGCCCCAGGTGCTGGTCCGGGCCCCAGATGATGGTCTCGCCGTTGTCCATCAGGCTTTCGACGATTTCCAGCGCGCAGCTCGAGGTGACCACCCAGTCGGCACGGGCCTTCACGGCAGCGGAAGTGTTGGCATAGACCACCACGGTACGCTCCGGGTGCTGGTCGCAGAAGGCCGAGAACTCTTCCACCGGGCAGCCCAGGTCGAGCGAGCAGGTAGCCTCCAGGGTGGGCATCAGCACGCGCTTTTCCGGGGTGAGGATTTTCGCCGTCTCGCCCATGAAGCGCACACCGGCAACGATCACGGTTTCGGCCGGGTGGTTCTTGCCGAAGCGGGCCATTTCCAACGAGTCGGACACGCAGCCGCCGGTTTCTTCGGCCAGCGCCTGGATGACCGGGTCGCAGTAATAGTGGGCGACCAGCACGGCGTTCTGGGCCTTGAGCTCGGCAGCGATGGCCGCACGGTATTCGGCCTCCTGCTCGGCTGTCAGCGGGTTGGGCTGCTTGGCGTCGAGGTGGGCCTGAACCAACAGGCGTTCGGAAATCTGGGTCATGATCGCTGGACCTGCAGGCGCTTGTGCGCGTCAAATCGAGTGTATCACCCGGCCCTGACAGATCGGCTAGGGGCGCCGGACGGCACACAGGCCGCCACGGCCCTCTGCGGGCGCGGATTATTATCGGAGGCCGAAGGCTACAGACAATCCAGCGAATTCTAAAGTGGTTTTTGTGTTGCCTGTGCTGGCCCTTTCGCGGGTGAACCCGCTCCCACAGAATCTGCCAAACTCCTGTGGGAGCGGGTTTACCCGCGAAGAGGCCGGTACAGGCTTTCGATCAGCCCTGCGGCGACAGGGCCGCCAGGTGCGAGGCCATGAGCATCGCGAACTCTTCCACGGTCATTTTCTGGCCGTTGAAATCGACCATGCCATCGGCATAGTGCAAGCTGCTTACCACATCATCGCCCTGCACGGTGGCCATGCCGCTCTGCAACGCCATCATGCCGACCATTTCCCCGGCCTGGCTCGATTGCATGGCAATGGCCTGGGCGTCGGTCTGGCCATCCAGCAGCGCCTGCAAGGTTGCCAGGTCACCGATCATCGGCTTGGACAATGACAGCTTGCCCTTAACCTCGGTGATCAGCTGCTTGCTCAACTGGTCAGGCGGCAGGTCGAAGCTGGCCGGGGCAGCGAAGCCCATCGAAAGGTCAAAGCGGCTTTCGCCATTGGCGGTCTTGAACGACAGGTTTTCCACCGCCACCCGGGGCTTGGCAGCCAGCAGTTTCTGCAGCTCGCCCTGGAACCTGGCCTTCTCCACATCGTCCATCTGGATTTCCGGCACCGGCTGGCCGGCTGCGGCTGCGGCCTCGAATTCCGGCAGGTGCGCCTGGTACCACGTCGACAGCGCCTGCAGCGCCGGGGCGTTGACCGACGTGATGCTCACCGCCATTTGCGCCTTGCCCACCGCACGGCCATCCCAGGTGATATCCCCAACCTTGTACTCCACGCGGCCACCCACGGTATCCGGGCCGTCAAGGGTTTGCAGGGCGTTCTGCTCCAGGCCCTTGACCACCAGCACCTGCTGCCTGGGCCCCAGAGTGACCTTGGTTTCGGCCAGCGCCAGGTCGACGTTGCCCACATAGATGGCCTCGTGCGCGGTGGCCGCCAGCTGGCCGCCGACCTTCAGGCCGTTGAGCTCGAAGGTGGCAGGCGGCTGGTCATCGCGCACCAGCTTCATCACGAAACGGTCGGCCTGGCCGTGGAAGCGCGAGGCCTTGCCTTCCTGATCACCGCTTACTTGCAACTGCATGCCCGAGAAGTCGAGGCTGTTGCCATCCGCTTCGTCAAGCTTGACCGGCGCCAGCTGGATCTGGCTGACCACATTGCCGTCGTAACCCAGGCTGGTCTGCGCGCTGACCGGTGCCTGCTCGCCTGCGGCGGCGAACCACGGCGCAGTGGCGTCGTCCTTCTGCAGCGTGCTGTTGCTGACCGCCAGCACCGGCATCAGCTTCAACGCCTTTACCCGCGACCAGGGGAACGGGCCATGCTCGATCTGGTCGGTCACGCCCACGTCGAAGTTCACCACTTCGCCTTCGCCCAGGTTGATATCGCGGGCCTTGAGCCGGTACTGGGCGGTACTGCTGAAGAAATGCTGCTCCAGCGATACCCGCTCGATACTCATGCTGCCACCGGTGCTCACCAGGGCCTTCTTGAGTTCGGCGTTGCTGCGGACAAGGGCGTTGTCCAGCTCCGCAGGCAGCTGCTTGCCGGTGTACCAGGCGCCAGCGGTGATTGCGACGGCGATGGCGATAGCCAGGCCGGAAAGGATGCCAACTGATTTCTTCATGAATAGAACCGATTGCTGTCCGTAAGGGCTTCGTAGGCGGCCAAGGGCCACACAGAACGCCAAGAGTACCACCGCAGCCCAGGCCTGGCGCTGGCCCGGCTCGAGAAATCCCGCTTTTGGGAAACGCCTGACAGCCTTTCCATGGGAGACCGGCATTCGTTAATTTTTACGAACACTCAAATTGATCAAAACCGCAAAAAAACGCGCAATAACCGAACAAAACCCCACTTGAATCGATAAATATTTCAATTCAGCAACATCTTGTCATGTTTAACTTGACACCCAGCTACCCATCGTTTTTTATTTTCACCACTTTGCGCGCTCCCCCGCGCCCCCGCCGCTCCAACAATAAAGGTGAACAACATGGAGCCCACCCGCTCGCCCTTGCCGCATGCGCAGTACACCGTGCCCGCCGTTTACGCCCAGCCGCAGGAGCCATGCCAGCATGCAGCATGACCACAGCGCCTCCGGCAATGGCCAACTTCGCAAAACCCTGCGTCTCTGGCACGTGATCATCATCGGCCTGGCCTACCTGACCCCGATGACCGTGTTCGACACCTTCGGCATCGTATCCGGGATTACCGCCGGGCACGTACCCAGCGCCTACATCCTGGCGCTGGCCGGAATCCTGTTCACCGCCGTGAGCTACGGCACCCTGGTACGACGCTTCCCACAGTCGGGCTCGGCCTATACCTACACCCAGCGTGCGATCAACCCGCACGTGGGCTTCCTGGTCGGCTGGTCGTCATTGCTGGACTACCTGCTGCTGCCAATGGTCAATGCGTTGCTGGCCAAGCTGTACCTTTCGGCCATGTTCCCGGAAGTACCGGAGTGGATGTGGGTGGCTGGCTTCGTCACCCTGATCAGCCTGATCAACATGCGCAGCGTGAACCTGGTGGCGCACTTCAACCTGCTGTTCGTGGCCGTGCAGGTGGCGATCATCGCCGTGTTCATCTACCTGTGCGTGCGCGGCCTGGACCAAGGTGAAGGGCTGGGTACCGCCTGGAGCCTGCTGCCATTCGCCGACAACCAGACCCAGCTCAGCGCCCTGGCCGCCGGTGCGACCATCCTGTGCTTCTCGTTCCTGGGCTTCGACGCGGTCACCTGCCTGTCCGAAGAAACCCGCGACCCGGGCAAGACCATCCCTCGGGCAATCTTCCTCACCGCACTGATCGGCGGCATGGTGTTCATCACCGTGTCGTACTTCATCCAGGCCTACTTCCCGACCATGTCCCGCTTCCATGACCAGGAAGCGGCACTGCCGGAAATCGCCCTGTACGTCGGCGGCAAGCTGTTCCAGTCGATTTTCATCGCCTGCACCGTGATCAACACCATCGCCTCGGGCCTGGCCTCGCAGACCAGCGTGTCGCGCCTGCTGTACGTGATGGGCCGCGACAACGTGATCCCGGCCAGCCTGTTCGCCCGCCTGCATTCCCGCTACAAGACGCCAGTGCTGAACATCGCGGTGGTGGGGCTGATTTCACTGTCAGCGATCTTCTTCGACCTGGTCACCGCCACCTCGATCATCAACTTTGGCGCACTGGTCGCGTTCAGCTTCGTCAACCTGTCGGTGATCAACCACTGCTACCTGCGCGAAGGCAAGCGCCAAGGCCTGGCCAACCAGCTGACGTATCTGGTGGCGCCCACCATTGGCTTCTGCATCATCGTTTCGCTGTGGCTGGACCTGAATGCGCATTCGCTGCTGTTCGGTGGCGTCTGGGCACTGCTCGGCCTGCTGTACCTGGCCTGGCTGACCAAAGCCTTCAGGGACACCCCGCCCAACTACATCGCTGAATGACCCACGCTGCCGACAACGCCCGCGCCTGAACGCGGGCGTTGTACTTGATCGAAAAGGAAAGCCCTCATGCCGCTGCGCCGCCTCTCCATCCAGTGGAAGATCACCCTGCTCGCCGGCCTGTGCCTGCTGGCCATCGTCGCCTTGCTGGTGACTACGTCGCTGGCCCAGGCGCGGCGCAGCGCGGCACTGGTCAACCAGGCCAACACCGAAATGCTCGACAGCAGCGCACGCCTGCGCCTGCAGGCCCATGCCGAAGCCCAGGCCCTGCGCATCCAGCGCTATTTCATGGACGCCTACCAGTACGGCAATGGCTTTGCCCGCCTGGTACAGGTGCTCAAGGCCCGTGGCGGCAGCGACCTGCGCGCCGAGCTGACGCGCCAGGCCCGCACCAGCCTGGCCGGCAACCCGGACGTGATCGGCCTGTACCTGGTTTTCCAGCCCGACGCCCTGGACCAGGACAGCCAGTACCTCGGCCAGGATGCCGTGGGCAGCAACGAAAGCGGGCGTTTCTCACTGTACTGGTCACAACCCCGCCCCGGCACTCTGGAGCTTGAAGCCATGCCGGAATCGATGCTCGGTGACGCCAGCATCGGCAGCAACGGCGTGGCAAAGAACCGCTGGCTGACCTGCCCGCAGGACACTGCCAGAACCTGCATGCTTGAGCCATACCTCGACGAGGTGAATGGCCGCCAGGTGCTGATGACCAGCATCGCCCTGCCGCTGCTGGAGCATGGCAAGGTGGTCGGCGTGGTTGGCCTGGACATCGGCCTGGCCAACCTGCAGCAGTTGAGCCTGGACGGCCGCCGGGAGCTGTTCGATGGCCAGGGCCAGGTCAGCATCGCCAGCGCAGCCGGCCTGCTGGCCGGCAACAGCCGCGACGACAGCAAACTCGGCGAGCCCATGGACAAGACGGTAGCCGATGGCCTGCTGCGTGTTGCCCACCCATTCACACCGATCCCTGATGCCGCCCCTTGGCAGGTACTGCTGGAACTGCCGGAAAGCGTGCTGCAGGCGCCTGCCGTCGCCCTCAACCAGCGCCTGGACGCGCACAACCACAGCGCCAACCTCACCAGCCTGCTGGTTGGCCTGGGGGCTGCGGTAGTCGGTTTGCTGCTGGTGTGGCTGACCGCGCGTGGCGTGACCCGGCCGATCCTGGCCGTGGCTGCACGCCTGGAAGACATCGCCAGCGGCGAAGGCGACCTCACCCGTCGCCTGGACTACGCCCGCCAGGATGAACTGGGCCAGCTCACCGGCTGGTTCAACCGCTTTCTCGACAAGCTGCAACCGGTCATTGCCCAGGTCAAAGGCTCACTGCAGGAAGCACGTGGTACCGCCGACCAGTCGGCCGCCATCGCCAGCCAGACCAGCGACGGCATGCAGCAACAGCACCGTGAAATCGAACAGGTGGCCACCGCTGCCAACGAGATGAGCGCCACCGCCCTGGATGTCGCCCATAACGCCTCGCAGGCGGCCCAGGCTGCACGCGCAGCCGACCAGGCCAGCCGCGAAGGCCTGCAACTGATCGACAGCACCCGCCAGGGCATCGACCGCCTGGCTGCCGGCATGAACACCGCCATGGACGAGGCGCGCGCGCTGGAAGGCCGCAGCGGGCAGATCGGTTCGGTGCTGGAAGTGATCCGTACCATTGCCGAGCAAACCAACCTGCTGGCGCTCAACGCCGCCATCGAAGCCGCCCGCGCGGGCGAAGCCGGGCGTGGTTTTGCCGTGGTAGCCGATGAAGTGCGTGGCCTGGCCCAGCGCACGCAAACATCGGTGGAGGAAATTCGCCAGGTCATCGAGGGCTTGCAGCAAGGCACCCAGGATGTGGTGGGCGCCATGCACGAAGGTCAGCGCCAGGCGCAGGACAGCGCCACGCGCATGGAGCAGGCGCTGCCGGCGCTACAACGGATTGGCGAGGCAGTGGCGGTGATCAGCGACATGAACCTGCAGATTGCCTCGGCAGCCGAAGAGCAGAGCGCGGTGGCCGAAGAGGTGAACCGCAATGTGGCCGGCATTCGCGATGTGACCGAATCGCTGGCAGGCCAGGCCGATGAGTCGGCGCGGATCAGCCAGGCCCTGAACCGGCTAGCCAACCAGCAGCAGGCGCTGATGGAGCAATTCCGCGTCTAACCTGTCAGGGCCAATGCGCCTTCTTCGCGGGTGAACCCGCTCCCACAGGGTTTTGCGCCGATCTCCAAGGCGACGCCAACCTGTGGGAGCGGGTTCACCCGCGAAGAGGCCCTGACAAGCAATACAGCATCACCGTTTCTTCTAGAGCACATTTTATGCAAACCGCAACCAGATCCACCTTCTTCGACATCACCAGCGAACAGGGCCTGTTACGCACCTCGATTGCCGTCACCCTGTTCATCGCCATCATCGGCATCGCCTTCGGCCTGGCCTCCGGCTCGTTCTCCATCGTCTTCGACGGCGTCTATTCGCTGGTCGATGCCAGCATGAGCGGGCTGTCGCTGGTGGTGGTCAGGCTGATTACCGCGCACACCACCAGCGTGCAGATGTCGCGCAAGCTGCGCGAGCGCTTCACCATGGGCTTCTGGCACCTGGAGCCGATGGTGCTGGCGCTCAACGGCATCCTGCTCAGCGGCGTGGCCATCTATGCACTGATCAACGCCGTCAGCAGCTTGCTGCAAGGCGGGCGCCACCTGGAGTTCGGCATCGCCATGGTCTACGCGCTGCTGACCGTGATCGCTTGCGTGACCATCGCCATTGTCGAGGCCCGCGCCAACCGCAAGCTGGGCTCGGATTTCGTGCGCATGGACGTGAAAGGCTGGGTGATGTCAGCCAGCATTACCGCCGCGCTGCTGATCGCCTTCTGCTTTGGCTATGCGGTACAAGGCACATCGCTGGAGTGGGTATCGCCGTACATCGACCCGGCGGTGCTGGCGCTGGTGTGCCTGGTGATCGTGCCGTTGCCGATGTCGGTAGTGCGCCAGGCCCTTTCGGAAATTTTCCTGGTGACCCCTGGCGACCTCAAGCTGCATGTGGACGAAGTCGCCAAAGCCTTCGTCGCACGCCATGGGTTGCAGTCGTACCGGGCTTATGTGGCCAAGGTTGGGCGCTCGCGGGAAATCGAGCTGTACTTCATCGTACCGAAGAGCATGGCCGCAAAAACCATCGATGAATGGGATGCGTGGCGCAACGAGATCGGTGATGCCGTGGGAGGTGAAGGGCCGGACCGCTGGCTTACGGTGGTGTTTACCGGGGATCCGGAGTGGGCTGAGTAAGCTGGGGGCGCTTTGCGCCCCTTTCGCGACACAAGGCCGCTCCCACAACGTCCGCACGGCTCTCAAGGCCTGTGCTTTACCTGTGGGAGATTGCCCAGCCCTTTGGGCTGCGCTGTCGCACAGGGAACAATGTTCGAGAGCGCGTCACAATCCCTTGTGGGAGCGGGCACGCCCGCTCCCACAGAGCCCTGCTAAATCAATGATTTATGTGTTGTTCCATGAGAGCTGGCTTGCCGGCGATGAGGCCAGTACAAGCAGCGGAAAACGAAAAAGCCCGCCACCGTTGCCGGTAGCGGGCTTTGACGTACTGAGTATGGTGGGTCGTGTAGGATTCGAACCTACGACCAATTGGTTAAAAGCCAACTGCTCTACCAACTGAGCTAACGACCCGTTGGATGGCGCGTATAATACTGATTTCTAAAAGGAAATCAACACCCCATCAAAGTTTTTTCAAAAGTATCGCGTCGGGTCTGCGACACCGGCTGCCTTGAAGCCGTCGGCACGCAGGCGGCAGCTGTCGCATTTGCCGCAGGCACGGCCGTCATCGTCGGCCTGGTAGCAGGAAACGGTCAGGCTGTAGTCCACGCCGCGGGCCATGCCGGCCTGTACGATCTGCGCCTTGCTCATGTTCTGCAGCGGCGCCTGGATGCGGAAGCCCCGCCCTTCGACACCGGCCTTGGTCGCCAGGTTGGCCATGCGCTCGAAGGCTTCGACGAACTCGGGGCGGCAATCGGGGTAGCCGGAGTAATCCACGGCATTGACGCCAATGAAGATGTCACGGGCATCCAGTACTTCTGCCCAGCCCAGGGCCAGGGACAGGAACACGGTGTTGCGCGCCGGCACGTAGGTGACCGGGATGCCTTCACCCGGGGTTTCAGGCACGTCGATACTGCTGTCGGTCAATGCCGAGCCGCCGATACCGTTCAGGTTCAGGCCAATCACCTTGTGCTCGACCACACCCAGGTCGCGGGCAACGCGGGCAGCGGCGTTCAGTTCGGCGCGGTGGCGCTGGCCGTAGTCGAAACTCATGGTGTAGCAGCTGTAGCCTTCGGCCTTGGCCATGGCGACCACGGTGGCCGAGTCCAGGCCGCCGGACAACAGGATGACTGCGCGTTTGTCGGTCATGTGTGCTTGCTCCTCAATCAACGTCCGGGTTCGTCGTTCCACAGCAGCTTGTGCAGCTGCAGCTGGAAGCGTACGGGCAGGTTGTCGGCGACGATCCAGTCCGCCAGGTCGCTGGCGTTCACCTGGTGGTGGCTGGGCGAGAACAACACCTCGCCGGCACGCTCGGCCAGGTTGTACTGGATCAGCTTAGAGACCGCCCAGTCGTAGTCCTCACGGGAACAGATGACAAACTTGACCTGGTCGTTGCGGGTCAGCTGCTCGATGTTCTCGTAGCGGTTACGGTGCGACTCTTCGGAGCCTGGGGTCTTCAGGTCGACCACGCGGCTGACGCGGGTGTCGGTGCCGGCAATATCCAGCGCGCCGCTGGTCTCCAGCGACACCTTGTAACCGGCGTCACACAGGCGCTGCAACAGCGGCAAGGCATTGGGCTGGGCCAATGGCTCGCCACCGGTGACGCAGACGTAGCGCGGCTTGAAGCCGGCGACCTGCTCAAGGATCGAATCGAGGGTGCGAAGGGTACCGCCACTGAAGGCATAGGCACTGTCGCAGTACTGGCAGCGCAGGGGGCAACCGGTGAGGCGCACGAATACCGTGGGCAACCCGGCCGTTCGCGTTTCACCCTGCAAAGAGTAAAAGACTTCGGTGATGCGTAATGTGTCTTGCATGCTCGCCACGGGCGTGACAGCTAAACAGGCTGCCCGCCTCCGTCAGGCACTGTCGCGGACTCGACATAGCGTTATCCGCAGCAGCGTGTTTACGAAAAAAGGGCAGTGATTCTAACGAAAAAACCCGCGACAGGCGCGGGTTTCTTTCAAACGGTGCTGCTTAGAGCTTCTGCAGGTCACGCTGGGCCAGTTGCGCGGCCGAGGTGCCAGGATACTGGCTGATGACCTGCTGCAGGATACCCTTGACCTTGTCGGTATGGCCCATGCGGCGCTCGACATCGGCCAGCTTGTACAGCGAATCCGGCACCTTGCTGTGCTTCGGATACTTCTGGCTGACCTGGGCAAAAGCCTGGCTGGCGGCTGGCAGGTCGCCCTTGGCCAGGTTCACTTCACCCAGCCAATACTGGGCATTGCCCGCGTACTGGCTGTTGGGGTACTTGCGCAGGAAGGCGTTGAACGCCTGGCTGGCCTTGTCGAAGTCTTTCTGCTTGATCAGGTCGAAAGCGGCATCGTAATAGAGCTTTTCTTTCGCCGGATCACCGGGCTCGCTACTGGCGGCCGGTTGTTGCGCAGCAGCACCTGCTGCTGCATCGGGGGCGGCACTGGATGCACCACCACCGGAGGAATTGTCAGGGGTCGCGGCAGGCGCGGCGCCACTGTTGATGCGACGGTCCAGGTCCTGGTAACGCTCCAGGTTTTCCTGCTTCATGCGCGACACATCGTTCTGCAGCTCTTCGATGATGCCTTGCTGGCGGGAAAGCTGATCCTGCATCTGTTGCAGCTGCATGAACAGCTGGCCCTGTGCAGAGGCAGGGGCCGAAGCCCCCGACCCGGCATAGGCGCCGCTCGTGCCATAACCCGCAGGCGGATAACTGCCTGCGTTGTCATCAATTACAGGGACCTCAGCCCAGGCCGCGAGCGGCAGGCTGAGTGCGAGGACGGTTACTACACGGCGGCACATACGCATAAGAACTTACTTACGCAGTTCTACGCGACGGTTCTGAGCCCAGGACTGCTCGTCGTTGCCAGTGGCAACCGGACGCTCTTCACCGTAGGAGACCAGTTCCAGCTGAGCAGGGGAAACGCCCTGCAGAACCAGGTAGCGCTGAACGGCCTTGGCACGACGCTCACCCAGAGCCATGTTGTACTCGCGGGTGCCGCGCTCGTCGGTGTTGCCTTCCAGGACAACGCGGTTGCCGTTGGCTTTCAGGTCCTTGGCGTGAACGTCCAGAGCGCGCATGGCTTCTGGCTTCAGGTCCGAGCTGTCGTATTCGAAGTAGAAGGTGGTGATTGCGCGCAGGGCAGCTTCTTCGCTCAGGGAGCCGTCAACAGCGCCAGCGTTGGCACCGTAGCCAGCGTTCGGATCTACAGCAGCGCCTTCGCCTGCGTTGTCACCGCCCTTCGAGGAGCAACCTACAGCTACGGCCATGGCCAGAGCCAGCGCAGCAAATTTACCAAACTTCAGCATTTCCATCGTGAAACTCCTAATGAAACCCCAGTGTGTTAAGCAAAAATTATTACGCCGCAATCAGTTCAGGTAAGGGGACCAGGACGGTTCTCTGACTTCGCCTTGAGCGGTAGGAAGTGGGAGCCTCACGCGGCCATTAAGCGACACGAGCATCAAGACTCCCCGGCCCTGCTGGCGGGTGGCGTAGATTAGCATGGTGCCGTTTGGCGCAACAGTGGGAGACTCATCAAGACTCGTTTCCGAGAGAATCTTTACACTTCCGCGCTGCAAATCCTGGGCCGCAACTTTGAAGTTGGTGAAGCCCTGCTGGCGATGGATCATCACCAGGGTCTTTTCGTCCGCCGACAGTTTCGGGTTGGCGTTGTAGTTACCCACGAACGTTACACGCTCGGCGCCACCGCCACCGACCGACTGCTTGTAGATCTGCGGCTTGCCGCCACGGTCGGAGGTGAAGTACAGGGTGTTGCCATCCTTGCCCCAGAACGGCTCGGTGTTGATGCCCGGGCCAGCGGTGACACGGCTGATCTGGCGCGAAGCCACGTTCATCACGTAGATGTCCGGGTTGCCGTCCTTCGACAGCACGAACGCCAGGCGCGAGCCGTCCGGCGACCAGGCTGGCGCGCCGTTCAGGCCTTCGAAGTTGGTGACCTGCTCGCGGCGACCGGTATCGATGTGCTGGACGAAGATGCGCGGGCGCTTCTGCTCGAACGAGACATAGGCGATGCGCTTGCCATCCGGTGCAAAGCGTGGCGACAGGATCGGTTCACGCGATTGCAGCAGGGTGACCGCACGTGCACCGTCGTAGTCCGAACGCTGCAGGGTATAGCGGGTGTTGTTGGTGGAGAAACGCTCGGCCGTCACGTACAGCATGCGGGTGGAGAACGCACCCTTGATGCCGGTGAGCTTCTCGAACGACTGGTCGGAAATGTAGTGCGCCATGTCGCGCAGCTGGTCGACGCTGCCCGCCACGCTACCGGTCAGCACTTGCTGCTCGGTGGCGACGTTGAACAGCGCGTACTGCACCTGCAGGCGACCGCCCGACGGCACGATGCTGCCGACCATCACGTACTGCGCGCCCAGCGCTTTCCAGTCACGGAAGATCACTTCGCTGGCCTGCGACGGCTGGCTGATCATGTTCTGCCGCGGAATCGGCGAGTAGTAGCCGGAGTTGCGCAGGTCGTTGCCGATGATGTCGGCCATGTCTTCCGGCAGCACGCTGCCGCCCTGCAGACCAAACGGCACTACCGCGATGGGCGTGGCCCGGTCGCTGCCGCTGGTGACCAGGATGTTCTTTTCCTCTGCCACGGCCATGCCTGCCACGCAGCACAGCATGACCAGCAGTCCTCTCAGACGTTTAATCACAACGCTAGATCCTCAGGTGTAAATGTCATCTTGAACGAACGATATTGGTTGAAATCGCTCGGCTTCATACCCTGCATCTCGGTCAAACGACCAATGTTCTTCACCGCAGCCACCGCCGAACTGTCGTACGGGCCGTCACCACTGGACCGGGCCACGCTGACGTTGGTGATGGTACCGTCCGGCAACATGTTGATCTGCAGGACCACCGTCATGCCCTTGCGCGCGGAAGGCGGACGCGCCCAACCCTCGGCCGCGCGCAAGCGGATCAGGTCGTCGAAGTCGCCAGCCACCTGGTCACCCTGCTCGTCGGCCAGCGCCTGCTGCCGTTCGGTGGTGTCGGACAACAGCTCGGCCAGGGCCTGGGCTTTCTTGTCTTCCGCCGCCTTGCGGGCCGCTTCCTGTGCCTTTTTCTTCTGGGCGTCTGCAGCGGCCTTTTTCTTGGCCTCTTCAGCTGCCTTCTTCTTCGCTTCCTCGGCCGCCGCTTTCTTCTTGGCGTCCTCGGCAGCTTTCTTCTTGGCCTCTTCGGCTGCCTTTTTCTTGGCGTCCTCGGCGGCTTGTTTCTTCGCCTCTTCAGCGGCCTCTTTCTTGGCCTCTTCTTCGGCTTTTTTCTTGGCTTCTTCTTCGGCCTTCTTCTTGGCGATGTCGGCCTGCTGCTTCTCGGCAGCCTTCTTCGCCTCTTCGGCCTTCTTGGCTTCGGCGGCTTTCTTGGCCTCGGCAGCCTTGGCGGCTTCGGCCGCTGCCTCGGCTTTCTTGGCTTCGGCGGCCTCGCGGGCCTCTTCGGCCTTTTGAGCGGCGTCGGCTTTCTTTTGTTCCGCGGCCTTCACGGCCTCCTGCTCGACCTTCTTCTGTTCCAGCTGCTCGACCTCGGTCTGGCGCGAAGCGGTTTTCTTCGCTTCCCCGGCAATCTTCTGATTGGTCTGGGTGGTCGCCTGGCTCTTGGACTTGAGCTGGTACAGGGTAGCCTGGACGATCGGCTTGGATGGCGGCAGCTCAGGCGTCATGGCAAAACTGACGAACAGCAGGGCGAACACCAGCACATGCAGGCCGATGGCCCAGACACTGGGCCAGAAGTAGCTTTCCGAGGCGGATGGCTCTCGCTGTTGCATCAGGGCGCCTCGGTAATCAGGCCAACGTTACCGACACCGGCCTTCTGCAACCCGCCCATGGCACCCATGACCGCGCCATAGTCGACAGCCTTGTCGCCACGAATGAACACCTGGGTCTGCTTGCCCTGGTCACGGCCGGCGGCAATGATCTTGGTCACCGCGTCGGTCATGGCAGGCAAGGTCATGGCCTTGTCCATCTGCTTGTCGGTATCGACTTCGCTGCCGAGGTTCCAGTAGTAGGTCTTGTCAGCCTTGATGGAGATGGTGAGGATCTGGACGTTGTTGTCCTGCGGCAAGGCTTCACTGGAAACCTTGGGCAGGTCTACCTTCACGCCCTGGTTGAGCATGGGCGCCGTCACCATGAAAATGACCAGCAGTACCAGCATCACGTCGATGTAGGGCACCACGTTCATCTCGGCGACGGGCTTGCGTTTGTGGCGAACTCGGGCCATGGGCTTCTACCTGATTACTCTTCGCTGGTGTGCACTTTGCGGTGCAGGATCGCCTGGAACTCGTCGGCGAAGGTGTAGTAACGGCCGATCAGCACTTCGCTGCGGGCCGAGAAGCGGTTGTAGGCGATGACCGCCGGGATTGCCGCGAACAGGCCGATGGCGGTGGCGATCAGCGCTTCGGCGATACCCGGGGCAACCGTGGCCAGGGTGGCCTGCTGGGCGCTGGCCAGGCCGCGGAAGGAGTTCATGATGCCCCATACGGTACCGAACAGGCCGATGTACGGGCTGGTCGAACCGACGGTGGCCAGGAACGGCAGGCTCTGCTCGAGTTTTTCTTCCTCGCGCGAGATGGCTACGCGCATGGCACGGGCAACACCCTCCATGACCGCGTCCGGATCAACGCCCGACTGCTGGCGCAGACGCGAAAATTCCTTGAAGCCGGCACGGAAGACCTGCTCGACCCCGGAGTCCGGGTCCGGGTTGCTGCCTGCCTGGCGGTACAGCTTGGACAGGTCGATACCCGACCAGAAGCGCTCCTCGAAGGCATCCAGCGCACGACGACCGGCGCGCAGCATGGTGCTGCGCTGAAAGATCATGATCCATGAGGTGACCGAGGCGGCCACCAGGATCAGCATTACCAGCTGTACCAACACGCTGGCATTGCTGACCAGACTCCACATGGAGGTATGGTCGACGACGTTAGCTTCCACGCTTATTCTCCTGCATTCGATTGAGTACCCGAGCCGTCCGCCGCAAAGGCGTCACGCAGCTCCGGGGGTATGGCTCGGGGTTTGAAAGTGTCGGCGCGCACGGCGGCCACCAGGAACTGCCCTTCGCAGAGCAGCGTTTCATCCTTTTCCCGCCAGACCTGCTGCACGAAGCGCAGGCTGGCGCGATTGAGTTCAAGTACTTGCGCGGTAACCCGAAGCTCGTCGTCCAGCCGCGCCGGCGCGTGATAGCGCGCTTCGCTGGAGTGGACCACGAACAGCAGGTTGTCTTCGGCCAGTTGCGCCTGGGAAAAGCCCAGGTGCCGCAGCCGCTCGGTACGCGCGCGCTCCATGAATTTCAGGTAATTGACGTAATACACCACACCACCGGCATCGGTATCCTCGTAATAGACACGACAACGGTGTGCGAACGGTTCCAGGCCATTTTGCGCGCGCATACTCTAGTGCTTACTCCTCAGCTTGCCAATCCGCTGTGGCAACTGTTTTTTCTTCATTTATGTCCTATTGCCAGCGCACCCTCGGCATGCCAGCGGTAGGACCACGAAAAGCTGTTTTCGATCTGTCACTCATCGCCCGTTTCGGAAAAATCCCCACCCTCCCCCAGGCGCCCGGGTACGTTCAGGCCAAAGTGCAGGTAGGCATGCCGGGTGACCACGCGGCCGCGCGGCGTGCGCATGATGTAGCCTTGCTGGATGAGGTACGGCTCGAGCACGTCCTCGATGGTGTGGCGCTCTTCGCTGATGGCTGCCGCCAGGTTGTCCACGCCGACCGGGCCACCGTCGAACTTCTCGATCATGGTCAGCAGCAGGCGGCGGTCGGAGTGGTCGAAACCGCGCTCGTCGACATCCAGCAGATTGAGCGCCATGTCGGCCACGGCCTTGGTGATCTGGCCCTTGCCGCGCACCTCGGCGTAGTCGCGCACGCGGCGCAGCAGGCGGTTGGCGATACGTGGCGTGCCGCGGGCCCGACGGGCGATCTCGTAGGCACCCTGGTCTTCGATGGCCAGGCCGAGGATGCCGGCCGAACGGCTGACGATGGTGGCCAGGTCCTTGTCGCTGTAGAACTCCAGGCGCTGGACGATACCGAAACGGTCCCGCAGCGGGTTGGTGAGCATGCCCGCACGGGTGGTGGCACCGACCAGGGTGAACGGCGGCAGGTCGAGCTTGATAGAACGGGCCGCTGGCCCTTCGCCGATCATGATGTCGAGCTGGAAGTCCTCCATCGCCGGGTACAGCACTTCTTCGACGACCGGTGACAGCCGGTGGATCTCGTCGATGAACAGCACGTCGTGCGGTTCGAGGTTGGTCAGCATGGCCGCGAGGTCGCCCGGGCGCTCGAGGATCGGCCCCGAGGTACTCTTGACCGACACACCCATTTCATGGGCGATGATGTTGGCCAGGGTGGTCTTGCCAAGGCCGGGCGGGCCGAAGATCAGCGTATGATCGAGCGATTCGCTGCGGCCACGGGCGGCCTGGATGAACAGCGCCATCTGCTCGCGCACCACCGGCTGGCCGATGTACTCGTCCAGCCGCAGCGGGCGGATCGCACGGTCCTGGACTTCTTCACGGTCGCGGCCACTGGCGGCGATCAGGCGGTCGGCTTCGATCACTTGGTAATCATCCCTTTCAGGCTGCGACGGATCAGTTCTTCACTGCTCAGGCCGGCCTTGTCCTTGATCGCGGCGATCGCCTTGCTGGCTTCCTGCGGCTTGTAGCCGAGCGAAACCAGGGCGCTGACTGCGTCGGCTTCGGCTGTGGATGCGCTGGCCACCGGCAGCGGCCCGTCGGAGACCAGGGTGAACATGGCCGGGGAAGTTTCCCAAGCCTTGAAGCGGTCCTTGAGCTCTACCAGCAGGCGTTCGGCGGTCTTCTTGCCGACACCGGGCACGCGCACCAGGGCCGAGGTGTCCTGGGCCTGCACGCAGCGCACCAGCTCGTCCACTTCCAGCCCGGACATCAGCGCCAGGGCCAGCTTCGGCCCTACGCCGTTCAGGCGGATGAGTTCGCGGAACAGCTCGCGCTCGCGCTTTTCGGCAAAACCGTAGAGCAGGTGAGCGTCCTCGCGCACCACCAGGTGGGTATGCACGGTTACGGGTTCGCCCACCTTGGGCAGACGGTACAGCGTGGTCATGGGAACTTCCAGTTCGTAACCCACGCCATTGACGTCGATAATCAGGTGCGGCGGCTGTTTTTCCGCCAGGGTGCCGCGCAAACGTCCAATCACGTTCCGATCCTTCCTCTCGGGGAGCCGGTCAAAGACCGCTCAACCCTATCAGCAAATGCAGCGGGTGAACGCATCACCCGAACAAAATGTGTATCAGCGCATGAAGCGCCTACAGACGCAAGCGCCCTCCGCGTCGCCGCGCCGTGGCCAGGCCATGCGGCACCAGGCTGGAGCGGGTATGGGCGTGGCACAAGGCGATGGCCAAGGCATCGGAGGCGTCGATCTGCGGCTTCTGCGTCAGTTTCAGCAGGTGCATGACCATCATCATCACCTGCTCCTTGTTGGCCCCGCCGGTACCGGCTACCGCCTGCTTGACCTGAGTGGCGCTGTATTCGGCGATTTCCAGGCCGGCTTCGGCGGCGGCGACGATGGCCGCGCCACGGGCCTGGCCAAGCTTGAGCGCCGAGTCGGCGTTACGGGCCATGAACACCCGCTCGATGCCCATGGTGACCGGGCCGTGCTGGGCGATGATTTCACCCACGCCACGAAAGACGATCTGCAGCCGCTCGTGCAGCTCGCCGCTGCCGGTGCGAATGCAGCCCGACGCCACGTACTCGCAACCACGGGCGGTCTGGCGTACCACGCCATAGCCGGTGATGCGCGAACCGGGGTCGATACCAAGAATCAGAGTCATAGTGCCTGTCAAAAAAATTGATGCATCTGTGCAAACTGTACCGGCCCTTTCGCGGGTAAACCCGCTCCCACAGGTACTGCACCGATTCTGAATGTGGTGCAGTACCTGTGGGAGC
>NZ_JAMBDI010000023.1:76448-86402 GCF_036858055.1 Pseudomonas sp. SF2
GCGAAAGGGCCGGTACAGGCGCTGACAAACTTGAAGAACTGGCCTGGATAGCCAGGACACCTTAGCCGAGGTTTTCCATGATCTCGTCGGAAATCTGGGCATTGGAGTAGACGTTCTGCACGTCATCCAGGTCTTCGAGCATGTCGATCAGTTTGAGCACCTTTTCGGCACCGTCCTGGTCGAGTTCGGCGCTGGTGGTCGGCTGCATGACGATTTCCGCGTCAGCGGCCTTGAAGCCCGCCTCTTCCAGGGCATTGCGCACGGCGTAGAAGCTGTTGAACGAGGTGAACACGTCGAACGAGCCGTCATCGTTGGCCACCACGTCGTCGGCATCGGCTTCCATCGCCGCTTCCATCAGCGCGTCTTCTTCCACGCCCGGGGCAAAGCTGATCTGCCCCTTGCGCTCGAACAGGTAGGCCACCGAACCGTCGGTACCCAGGTTGCCACCACACTTGGTGAAGGCATGACGCACGGCGGCGGCGGTACGGTTGCGGTTGTCGGTCATGGCCTCGACCATGATCGCCACGCCACCCGGGCCGTAACCTTCGTAGCTGAGTTCTTCGACGTTGTCGCTTTCGTTGGTACCGGCACCACGGGCCACGGCGCGATCGATGATGTCGCGGCTCATGTTGGCGCCCAGGGCCTTGTCCAGCGCCAGGCGCAGGCGTGGGTTGGAGGCCGGGTCAGCACCGCCCTGCTTGGCGGCGACCGTCAGCTCGCGGATCCACTTGGTGAAGATCTTGCCTCTCTTGGCATCCTGGCGCTCTTTGCGGTGCTTGATGTTTGCCCACTTGGAATGACCAGCCATAACGACTCCGAATCCTTTGAATCACAAACAGCCCCGCCCCTGTGCGGGGCGGGACGGGAAATTGCCTGCGCCGAAACGCAAAGGCGCATCCATGTGGATGCGCCCGGGGACTGCTTACTCGACCTTGGTCTGTTCGCGCAGCCGGATGTGCAGCTCGCGCAGGGCCTTGGCGTCGACCATGCCTGGGGCCTGGGTCATGACACACGCGGCGCTCTGGGTTTTCGGGAAGGCGATCACTTCACGGATCGACTGGGCGCCGGTCATCAGCATGACCAGGCGGTCCAGGCCGAAGGCCAGGCCACCGTGAGGCGGTGCACCGAACTTCAGGGCGTCGAGCAGGAAGCCGAACTTCTCTTCCTGTTCTGCCGCTTCGATGCCCAGCAGGCGGAACACGGCCTGTTGCATCTCCTTGCGGTGGATACGGATCGAACCGCCACCCAGTTCGGTACCGTTCAGGACCATGTCGTAGGCACGCGACAGAGCGCTGGCCGGGTTGGCCTCGAGCTCTTCCGGAGTGCATTTCGGCGCGGTGAACGGGTGGTGCAGCGCGGTGAAGCTGCCGTCTTCGTTCTCTTCGAACATCGGGAAGTCGACCACCCACATCGGTGCCCACTCGCAGGTCAGCAGCTCGAAGTCGTGGCCCAGACGGATACGCAGCGCGCCCAGGGCTTCGCTGACCACCTTGAACTTGTCGGCACCGAAGAACACGATGTCGCCGTCAACGGCGCCAACGCGATCGAGGATGGTGTTGAGGTTGGCCTCGGGGATGTTCTTGACGATCGGCGACTGCAGGCCTTCGACGCCCTTGGCGCGCTCGTTGACCTTGATGTAGGCCAGGCCCTTGGCACCGTAGATGCCGACGAACTTGGTGTACTCGTCGATCTTGCTGCGCGGCATGCTGGCGCCGCCTGGCAGGCGCAGGGCGGTAACGCGGCATTTCGGATCGTTGGCCGGGCCGGCGAACACCTTGAAGTCGACGTCCTTGAGCTGGTCGGCAACGTCGACCAGTTCCAGCGGAATGCGCAGGTCCGGCTTGTCGGAGCCGTAGCGGCGCATGGCCTCTTCGAAGGTCATGTGCGGGAATTCGCCGAATTCCAGGTCCAGCACTTCCTTGAACAGCTTGCGGATCATGCTTTCGGTCAGGCCCATGATCTCGCTTTCATCGAGGAAGCTGGTCTCGATGTCGATCTGGGTGAATTCCGGCTGGCGGTCGGCACGCAGGTCTTCGTCACGGAAGCACTTGGCGATCTGGTAGTAGCGGTCGAAGCCGGCGACCATCAGCAGCTGCTTGAACAGCTGTGGCGACTGCGGCAGGGCGAAGAAGCTACCGGCGTGGGTACGGCTAGGCACCAGGTAGTCACGCGCGCCTTCCGGGGTGGCACGGGTCAGGATCGGCGTCTCGACGTCGAGGAAGCCGTTTTCGTCAAGGAAGCGACGAATGCTGCTGGTGATGCGCGAACGCAGGCGCAGCTTGTCGGCCATTTCCGGGCGACGCAGGTCGATGAAGCGGTAGCGCAGGCGGGTTTCCTCGCCGACGTCGGAGTATTCGTTCAGCGGGAACGGTGGGGTTTCCGCTTCGTTGAGCACGTTCAGCTGGTAGCCGAGGATCTCGATGGCACCGGAAGCCATGTTGGCATTCACCGCACCTTCAGGGCGCTTGCGGACCTTGCCGGTGATCTGCACGACGTATTCGCTGCGCACGCGGTCGGCAGCGGCGAAGGTTTCGGCGCGATCCGGGTCGAACACGACCTGGGCCATGCCTTCGCGGTCACGGATGTCGAGGAAGATCACCCCGCCGTGGTCGCGGCGACGATGGACCCAGCCGCAAAGGGTGACTTCCTGGCCGTCCAGGCTCTCGTTCAGTTGGCCGCAATAATGGCTGCGCATCATGATGGTGGTTTCGCTTCTCGTGATTCGTGTATTCGGTGGAGGCCTTGGCCGCCCGGAGGGCTAATACTGCAAGACCCGGTCACAGCATTCAACTCAGTCGGCCTTGTCGCCGCCTGCCAGATTCTTTTTCGCCCCGGTCTTGAAGTCGGTTTCGTACCAACCGTTACCGCTCAGGCGGAAGCCTGGCACCGACAGCAGCTTCTTCAGCGCCGGCGCCTGGCAGGCCGGGCAATCGGTCAGCGGCGCGGCGCTGATCTTCTGCAGCACTTCCATGCGGTGCTCGCAGGATGCACATTGATAGTCATAAAGGGGCATGGGTGTCTCTCGTCAACCATAACGCTGGCTGCCGGGGCAGCAAAAAGCGGGATTATATATGGTTAGCAAGCACTGCGCAGCCCGCCAGGCGATCAGCGCGCACTTGGCGGGTCCTGAAGCCAGGCGACGCAGATCACCCGGATCAGCCCGCTGAAGTTGCGCACCCCACCCTGGCGCAGGTGCACTTCGCGGTCCACATAGGACAGCACCGCGCTGACCGAGCAGCGGTTGGCCGCGGCGATGCGCTCCAGGATGCCCCAATAGACGGCCTCCAGCCGCAGGCAGGTGGAAAAGCCGTTGAGCCGCACCGAACGCGACACCGGCTGGGTCTGCAACATGTCGAAATCCGCCCTGAACGGATCGATGCACTGTTTTCCCGGCCAGCGCCCCTGGCCAGCCACACGTTTGCTCGCTTGCATCATGCGCCACACTTCCTCGTCACAGGTACCAGGTGGCCTATGAAGCGCTGACAGGCGTGGTTAAAGCAGCGGCAAAATCTTCCTGCACAAGCTGCATTACCCGCCGCGCAGCCTGCGGTTTGAGTAGCCTGCGGCTTTACTGTTAAATAGGCATGGTGCCACCCGTGCAGATTGTCATTGCCGGGTGCATAGGCTGGCCTGTCCCGTGTTCGCGCTCTACACCTCATGCGCACCGTGCCGCCAGCTCTTCCTGTGATCGGCCTTATCAACTGTGAGCCAACCCCATGTTCAAGATCGTCCATCTGGTGACGGGCGTGGCAGCCTTGCTGCTATCGCTCCTACCCAGCCTGAAAACCGATGCGACCCCCTTCCTTCAACAACCCGACGCGGTCTACCTGGCCCTGCTCGGCCTGCTCAACCTGGTGCTGGCCCCGGTCGTGCCACTGTACTACCGCGGCGCACGGCAACAGCTGCAGCACCTGGCCTGCGCCCTGCTGGTGGTGGCCGTGGTGCTGCAGACCCTGACACTGCTGGCCCGCCCGGAAATGGGCAACCTGGCCGCTCTGGTCTGCGCGGCGCTGGCGGTGGCCGTGCACCTGGCCGTGGGCTTTGCCCGCAGCCCGCGCAAGGCACGCGCCAGCCAGCACGCGGCGCAGGATGCCGGCAATCGTGATACCGGTACCGTGAAGTGGTTCAACACATCCAAAGGCTTTGGCTTCATCTCCCGCGACTCGGGCGATGATATCTTCGTGCACTTTCGCGCCATTCGCGGTGAAGGCCACCGCATCCTGGTGGAAGGCCAGCGCGTGGAATTTTCCGTGATGCACCGCGACAAGGGCCTGCAGGCCGAGGATGTGGTTGCGGTAACCCGCCGCTGATTCCATTTGCAGAAACCATCCCTTGTGGGAGACAGCCCAGCCCTTCGGGCTGCGCTGTCGCGCAGCGAACTGAATTCGCAAGCGGTCCGCTCCCACAGGGGCCCTGCCAATTCAATGAGTCATGTGCAGCTCCATGAGAGCTGGCTTGCCGGCGACAGGGCCCTGAAAGGTATCAATAATGAGGCGGCGGCGCCTCGTCCCCTTCGCTGCCGTACTGGCCAACCATCTCTTCGTAACGCTTGATCAGCTCGGCCATCTGCAACTGCAGCCGTTCGATCACCCGCCCCTGCTCGACCACCACGTCATTCAGCGCCTGGATGGTGTCATCCTGGAACGCCTGGCGGGTTTCCAGTTCGACCACTCGTAATTCAAGCGACATTCAGGCCTCCTGGTAGCCGGCAAGTTGCAGCCCGCGCAGGCGCTGGCGAATGGCTCGCACCTGGTCGTCGGTGTAGGCCACCGCCGGGCACTTGCCCCACACCGGTGCCGGCCAGGCGGCGTCGTCGCGCTGGCGCACGATCACGTGCATGTGCAACTGGCTCACCACATTGCCCAGGGTAGCCACGTTCATCTTGTCGGCGTTGTAGCTGGCCTTCAGTGCCTCGGCCAGGCTGGTGGTTTCCTGCCACAACTGCTGCTGCTCCGCAGCATCGAGCTCGAACAGTTCGCTGATACCGGCGCGCTTGGGCACCAGGATGAACCACGGATAGTTGGCATCCTTGCTCAGCAACAACTGACACAGCGCAAACTCCCCCAGCACCAGGGAATCCTGCTGCAAACGCGAATCGAGGACGAACACGGCAAATCTCCTTGAGGCAGAACCAACCGCTTCACGCGGAAAACAGGCCTGCAAGGATACCTTGCACGTTCCCGGTAACACAGCGCTACTTTTCGCACCAAAATGAGGCCGCCGGTACACCTCCCACCACACTTGCCACCCACAGGTGACGCTGCATGAACAAGTTGCGGTAACACATTGACTTTCATGGCAGCTTTTCAATTTTTAATGATTCTCGACAGCAATACGCCGCCAGACGGCTCCCGCCCCGTGTTTACGGCACTTTCCGACCCCCGGTAGCAGGTTTTGTGAAAATTTCATGAAGCGTTGCGAATTTTGAGCACGCTTGTTGCATTCCTTTCACGCCAAGTCGGCACGACATCTGCAACAGCGGGTGTACGCGACAAATAACAACAGCGACATTGGTTACCAGGGAGTTTCCCCAACCGGAATCGGTAGTTACAGATTCATTACGGTGACAGGAACAGCGCTGGGGTTGTACGGCCCTTGAACCGGGGCGTGATTTGCGACATGGAAATACCTAGAAGCGACATGGTGAAAAAGTTCCGAAAAGGATGTTTATACCCATATCGCCAACAACAGTCTGCGTGCTATACATTTTCGCCGACATAACAAGAAAGAGCTGCCCCATATAACTAAAAGACTTGGACGCAGCGGTACTCTTCCTAAAAACCAAAGGAGCAAATCACGATGCGCGTGATGAAGTGGAGCATGATCGCCCTGGCCGTTGCGGCAGGGACCTCGCAGTTGGCATTGGCCTCTTCCCAGGACGAGTCCAAAGGTTTCATCGAAGACAGCAAGCTGAACGTCAAGACCCGCATGCTGTACTTCAGCCGTGACTTCCGTAACAACGAAGGCGGCCAGAGCCGTCGCGAAGAAACCGGCCTGGGCTTCCTCGGCACCTTCGAGTCCGGCTTCACCCAGGGCACCGTGGGTGTGGGTGTCGATGCCATCGGCATGCTCGGCCTGAAACTGGACAGCGGCAAGGGCCGCGCCGGTACCGGCCTGTTCCCGACCGGCTCCGACGGCCGTTCGCAGGATGATTACTCCAAGGGCGGTGGTGCGGTTAAGTTCCGTATCTCCGACACCGTGCTGAAAGTGGGTGACCAGTTCACCGCACTGCCGGTCTTCGCTACCGACGACAGCCGCCTGCTGCCAGAAATCGCTCAGGGCACCCTGATCACCAGCAACGAGATCGAGGGCCTGACCCTGCACGCTGGTCACTTCACCAGCCTGACCGCCCAGGAGCAGACCAACCGCGACAGCTTCGGCCTGAAGGAAGCCAACGTGGTCGGTGGTACCTACGCCTTCACCGACAACCTCAGCACCAGCCTGTACTACTCGAAGGTCGAAGACTACTGGCGCAAGTACTACGCCAACGTCAACTGGGCGCTGCCGATCTCCGACAAGCAAGGCCTGGTGTTCGACTTCAACATTTATGACACCAAGAGCGAAGGCTCGGCCGAGTACCGCGCGTTCGACGGCGACAAGCTGGACAACCGCGCGTTCAGCCTGTCGGGCGCCTACAACATCGGCGCGCACACCTTCACCCTGGCCTACCAGAAAGTCACCGGCGACGGCGACTATGGCTATGGCATCGACGGTGGCGGCACCATCTTCCTGGCCAACTCCATTGCCCGTTCCGACTTCAACGCCGAAGACGAGAAATCCTGGCAGGCTCGCTACGACCTGAACTTCGCCGAATACGGCATCCCGGGCCTGACCTTCATGACCCGTTATGTACGCGGTACCGACGCCAACGTCGCCGGCACCAGCAACGGCAAGGAATGGGAACGCGACGTCGATATCAAGTACGTACTGCAGAGCGGCCCGGCGAAAGACCTGAGCTTCCGCGTACGTCAGGCCACCTACCGCTCTTCCGATGGCGTTTACTACGATTCCCCATCGATCGACGAACTGCGCCTGATCGTGGAGTACCCGCTGAGCATCCTGTAAGCCTGGCTTGCAGTGCCCCGCACCTGAAAAAGCCCGGCGATCACGCCGGGCTTTTTCTTGGCTGACAAGTGTCACACCCTGGGGCATCCTGTACGCCTTCGTTTCGCCCCCGTACAATGCGGGGTCATTTCAATGTCTTAGGCAATCGACACGGCTCACCATGCGCACCAGTCAATATTTGCTCGCCACCCAGAAAGAAACCCCTGCCGACGCAGTGGTCATCAGCCATCAGCTCATGCTGCGTGCCGGCATGATCCGCAAACTGGCCTCCGGCCTGTACACCTGGCTGCCGATGGGCTTGCGGGTGATGCGCAAGGTCGAGGCCGTGGTGCGTGAGGAAATGAACGCCGCCGGCGCCCTGGAAGTGCTGATGCCCAGCATCCAGCCCGCCGAACTGTGGCAGGAATCCGGCCGCTGGGAACAGTACGGCCCCGAGCTGCTGCGCCTGAAAGACCGCCACCAGCGCGACTTCTGCGTCGGCCCGACCCACGAAGAAGTCATCACCGACCTGGCCCGCAACGAGCTGTCCAGCTATAAACAGCTGCCGCTCAACATGTACCAGATCCAGACCAAGTTCCGTGACGAGATCCGCCCGCGCTTCGGCCTGATGCGCGGCCGCGAGTTCATCATGAAGGACGCCTACTCGTTCCATGCCGACCAGGCTTCCCTGCAGGAAACCTACGACCGCATGCACCAGGCGTACAGCAACGTGTTCACCCGCCTGGGCCTGGACTTCCGTCCAGTACAGGCTGACACCGGCTCTATCGGTGGCAGCTACTCGCACGAGTTCCACGTACTGGCCGAGTCCGGCGAAGACGACGTGATCTTCAGCGACAGCTCCGACTACGCCGCCAACATCGAGAAGGCCGAGGCCATCCCGCGCGAAACCGTGCGCCCAGCCCCTACCGAGGAGCTGCGCCTGGTCGACACGCCGAACGCCAAGACCATCGCCCAGCTGGTGGAAAACTTCGGCCTGCCGATCGAGAAAACCGTCAAGACCCTGATCGTGCGCGGCGCCGAGGAAGGCAAGCTGGTTGCCCTGGTGGTACGTGGCGACCACGAGCTGAACGAAATCAAGGCGGCCAAGCTGGAACAGGTTGCCGACCCGCTGGTCATGGCTACCGACGCCGAGCTGCGCGAGGCCATTGGTGCCGGCGCCGGCTCGCTCGGCCCGCTGAACCTGCCGCTGGAATGCGTGATCGACCGTTCGGTTGCCCTGATGAGCGACTTCGGCATTGGCGCCAACATCGACGACAAGCACTACTTCGGCGTGAACTGGGAGCGCGACCTGCCGGTTCCACAGGTCGCCGACCTGCGTAACGTGGTCGAAGGTGACCCGAGCCCGGACGGCCAGGGCACCCTGGTGATCAAGCGCGGCATCGAAGTGGGCCACATCTTCCAGCTCGGCACCAAGTACAGCGAGGCGCTGAAGTGCCAGGTACTGGGCGAGAACGGCAAGCCGGTAACCCTGTCCATGGGCTGCTACGGCATCGGCGTGTCCCGCGTGGTCGCCGCTGCCATCGAGCAGAGCTACGACGACAAGGGCATCATCTGGAACGACGCCCTGGCCCCGTTCCAGATCGCCCTGGTACCGCTGCGCTACGAGACCGACGTGGTTCGCGAGGCGACCGACAAGCTGTACGCCGAGCTGACTGCTGCCGGCTACGAAGTGCTGCTGGACGACCGTGACAAGAAGACCAGCCCAGGCATCAAGTTTGCCGACATGGAGCTGATCGGTATCCCGCACCGCATCGTCGTCAGCGATCGCGGCCTGGCCGAAGGCAACCTGGAGTACAAGCACCGCACCGAGCAGGACGCCCAGCCGTTGCCGCTCAATGAAGTGCTGACCTTCCTGCAGGCCCGCGTTCGCCGCTGATAACCAATGCACGAGTGATCATGTTCAAGCGAAGTACCTTTCCCCTGGGGGGCGCCGCACTGTGCGGCGCCCTGCTCGTCAGCGGCTGCGCCAACCAGATGTCCCAGCGCAGCGACCATGAGGAGCGCATCGAGCGCAAACTGCTCGAGCACACCCTGCAGATCGATGTCGGCGAGCCGAAGGTGATGGAGCTTCCGCAGCGACGTGTGCGGGTGCATGAGCAGAAGCGCTTCGAAGTCACCGAGTTCGAAGTCACCCGCAGCTATGACCGCTACACGCCGTACCAGCCCTGGCGGGAGATCTACGAGATCCCGCTGGGTGCGGTGGCGGTAGTAGCGGGCGTCGGTGCCAACGTGGTCAACGTCTTTGCCCTGGGCAACCTGCCGGAAAGCATCACCCACGACTGGCTCAGCTACGGCGTGGACGGACTCAACCCGTTCATGAACGTGCCGTCCAACGGTCGTGCCCAGCAGAACCTGGCCGGAATCAGCGAAGTGCAGAAAGGCAAGCGCGAGGAATCTACCAGCGTGCCCTGGAGCGAGCGCCTGGTCGAGGTCAAGGCCGGCAAGATGACCCACGAGCTGACCACCGACAGGAACGGCGTGCTGCGCCTGAACCTGCTCGACAGCCCGTTCTCCGAGCAGAACCTCAACCACATCGGCACACTGCACCTGCAGGTGCTGGACGAGGACAACGCGGTACGTGGCGATGCCAGCCTGCTGGTCAGCGCCACCCTGCGCAACAAGCTGCTCGAAGCCCATGAACTGATCTTCGATGACCTGGAAGACGACGATGTCGGCCAATGGGTACACCGGGTCAAGCGCTTGTCCGAACTGGGCCTGGAAGAGGAAGCCAGTGAAATGGAACAGAGCCTGATCGAACTGACCCGCAACGACCCGGAGCTGCAACAGGAGTTTCTGCAGTCGCTGACCAAGGCCACTGGCCGGTTGGTGGCTGATCCGGGCGTGCAGTAACTGCTGCGGGGCAACGCATCCCCCTGTGGGAGCGGCCTT
>NZ_JAMBDI010000023.1:86429-87774 GCF_036858055.1 Pseudomonas sp. SF2
CAAGGCCGCTCCCACAGGGGGCCGTGCAGCCAGGCCCAGGCCATTTATTGAGGCGGGAACAGCTCCAGCTGCTCATGCGCCCCGCGCAAGTCGCGCAACCTTACGCCTACCCCCAGCAAGCGCACCGGCTTGCCACCCCGGGCAAACGCCTGCCCCAGCAACTGTCGATAACTCTCCAGGTCCCTGCCCGCCCCTGCCTGCTCCATGGTGGTCTGGCTGAAGTCATGGAACTTGACCTTGACGAAGGGTTTTTCCGGCCGGTAACTGCTGTCCATGCGGGCAATACGCTCGTTCAGGCTTTCCAGCAACTCGGGGAGCCGTGCCAGGCAACTGGCCAGGTCCGGAAGGTCGGTGTCGTAGGTGTTTTCCACACTGACCGACTGCCGGCGGCTGTCATTGTGCACTGCACGCTCATCGATACCCCGCGCCAGCCCCCACAAACGCTCGCCAAAGCTGCCGAACTCGCGCACCAGCGCCAGACGCGACCATTCGCGCAGCTCCAGGCAGGTTTCGATCCCCAACCGCGCCAGCTTGTCTGCCGTTACCTTGCCCACCCCGTGCAACCTGGCCACCGGCAGGGCGGCGACGAACGCCTCCACTTCGCCGGGGGTAATCACGAACAGGCCATTGGGCTTGCGCCAGTCACTGGCGATCTTGGCCAGGAACTTGTTCGGCGCCACACCGGCCGAGACGGTTATATGCAGGGTGCGGGCGACGCGCCGGCGGATATCCTCGGCAATACGCGTGGCGCTGCCCGAGTACCACTGGCTGTCGCTCACATCCAGGTAGGCCTCGTCCAGCGACAGCGGCTCGATCAGCTCGGTGTAGTCGCGGAAGATCGTGTGGATTTCCCGCGAGGCCTCACGGTAGGCCTCGAAGCGCGGCTTGACGATCAGCAAGTCCGGGCACAGCTTCAGCGCATGCCGCGACGACATGGCCGAGCGCACGCCATAGGCACGCGCTTCATAGTTGCAGGTAGCGATCACCCCTCGATGGTCGGGCGAGCCCCCCACCGCCATGGGCCGCCCGGCCAGGCGTGGGTCGTCACGCATTTCGATCGCGGCATAGAAGCAATCGCAGTCGACATGGATGATCTTGCGCAAGGACATGGATGACCGTCAGCACTGTAAATTCATACAGATAGTATCGCATGCGCCCTCGGGGTATGCAGCCTGTAGGCGGCATTGCTCGATAATCGGCCTGAAAGCCCCGTCGTGCCTGAGCTGCGCGTCATATTCAAACGCTAAGAGTTTGAACAGGAAAGGTTTTTTTCAGAAAAAAGCTTGACAGCCACGGGTAAATCCGTAGAATTCGATCTCACAGGCGCGGGATGGAGCAGCCTGGT
>NZ_JAMBDI010000023.1:87850-124414 GCF_036858055.1 Pseudomonas sp. SF2
CAAATCCGGCTCCCGCAACCATATTCGTCAGAACAAACCCCGCCTGTGTAACAGCAGTGCGGGGTTTGTTGCTTTTCCCCTCCTGCTTTTCGTCGTCCCCAAAATCCCTCGCCCTCCAGCCAACCCGCAGGCTTGAGAGGTCGTGCCCTGGATGAACTATCTTTAACCCTGCCAGGCCGCTGCAAGTGCCTGAGGCCGGAGTAACATTGGATACGTTTTCCTAAGGGACTTTCACTTGGCCACACCTTCCCCTCACCTCGCGCTGCATGCCCGGGGCAATCCATGACTTCGCACAACCCCGAACCCCCGGTGCCGCTTGCCTCGGCGCTACCCGGTGCCGTGCAACGCCTGCCCTTGCTCGAACGCTTGAGCCGCTACCGCCAGCCCATCGGCCTGGTGGTGACCCTGGTGTTGTTCACCATGGGCTTGATCGCCTGTCGCCACCTGCTGAGCGAGCTGGACATCTACGCCCTGCATGATGCCATGCTCAGCGTACCGGCCCAGTCGCTACTCGGTGCCTTGCTGGCAACCGTGCTCGGTTTCGTGATCCTGCTGGGTTACGAGTGGTCGGCCAGCCGCTATGCCGGCGTGAAACTGCCGACGCGCAGCTTGGTGCTGGGCGGTTTCAGCGCCTTTGCCATCGGCAACGCCATCGGCCTGTCGATGCTTTCGGGCGGCTCGGTGCGCTACCGCCTGTATGCACGCCAAGGGGTCGGTGCAGGTGAAGTTGCACGGATGACCGTTTTTGCCAGCCTGTCACTGGGCTGCGCGCTGCCGCCTCTGGCCGCCTTGGCGACCTTGAGCGACCTGTCGGCAGCCTCGGCCGCACTGGGTTTGGCGCCTGGCTTGCTGGCGGGTATCGCCACAGCAGTGCTGCTGGCGTGCAGCGTGCTGGTGTTCGGCTTGTACCGCCGGCGCCTGGCTGAACAACCACTGGCCAATAACCTGCTGGTACAACTGGGCCGCCGCACACTGCGCCTGCCGGGTGCACGCCTGGCAGCCCTGCAATTGCTGATCACCGCACTGGATGTCGCCGCTGCCGCCACGGTGCTGTACCTGCTGCTGCCCGAAGCACCGCCATTCGGTGCCTTTGTCCTGGTGTACCTGCTGGCCTTGGCTGCAGGTGTGCTCAGCCATGTACCGGGCGGCGTCGGGGTGTTCGAAGCGATCCTGCTGGCGGCTTTTGCCGACCAGCTCGGCGCGGCGCCGTTGGCAGCGGCCTTGCTGCTTTATCGGCTGATCTACGTGGTGCTACCACTGCTGCTGGCCTGCGTGTTGCTGCTGGCCAACGAAGCCCGGCGCCTGCTGTTCGCGCAACAGGCTATCAAGGCCGCTTCCGGGCTGGCCGCGCCGATCCTGTCGATTCTGGTATTTCTGTCCGGGGTGGTGCTGCTGTTCTCCGGGGCCACGCCCGAGATAGACACACGCCTGGAGCACATGGGCTTTCTGGTGCCGCACCGTCTGATCGATGCCTCGCACTTCGGTGCCAGCCTGATCGGCGTGCTGTGCCTGCTGCTGGCCCAGGGCCTGCGCCGGCGCCTGTCCGCCGCCTGGCTGCTGACCACTGTACTGTTGCTGGTCGGCGCCTTGCTGTCGCTGCTCAAGGGCTTCGATTGGGAAGAAGCCTGCCTGCTGACCCTCACAGCTACCCTGCTCGCGCTGTTCCGGCGTTCCTTCTACCGCCCCAGCCGCTTGCTCGAGTTGCCGTTCTCGCCGGTGTTTCTGGTGGCCAGCGCCTGTGTGGTCGGCGCATCGATATGGCTGTTGCTGTTCGCCTACCAGGATGTGCCCTACAGCCATCAGCTGTGGTGGCAGTTCACCCTCGATGCCGACGCGCCGCGTGGCCTGCGCGCCGCCATGGGCAGCGCCTTGCTGCTGGCGGCCGTGGCCCTGACCTGGCTATTGCGTACGGCACCGCCGGTGATCCACCTGCCCGACGAAGAGGAGCTGCGGCGTGCCAACCGCATTCTGCTGGCCTCCGACCAGCCCGATGGCGGCCTGGCCCTGACCGGCGACAAGGCGCTGCTGTTCCACCCTCGCGACAACGCCTTCCTCATGTACGCCCGTCGCGGCCGCAGCCTGGTGGCCCTGTACGACCCGATCGGCCCGGCCCAGGAGCGCGCCGAGATGATCTGGCAGTTCCGTGACCTGTGCGATCTGCACCATGCCCGCCCGGTGTTCTACCAGGTGCGCGCCGAGAACCTGCCGTTCTACATGGACATCGGCCTGACCGCGCTGAAGCTGGGCGAAGAAGCCCGGGTCGACCTGCGCCGCTTCGACCTCGAAGCCAAGGGCAAGGAGATGAAGGACCTGCGCTACACCTGGAACCGTGGTGGCCGTGACGGTTTGAGCCTGGAAATCCACGAACCCGGCCATGCCCCGCTGGCAGAGCTGAAGGAAATTTCCGATGCCTGGCTCGGCGGCAAGAACGTGCGCGAGAAAGGCTTCTCGCTGGGGCGCTTCAGCCCTGAATACCTGCAGCACTTCCGTATTGCCCTGATCCGCTTCCAGGGCCGCCCGGTGGCTTTCGCCAACCTGCTGGAAACCCATGGCAACGAACTGGCCAGCCTCGACCTGATGCGTGCGCACCCCGAGGCCCCGAAGCTGACCATGGAATTCATGATGATCGGCCTGATCCTGCACTACAAAAGCCATGACTACGCCCGCTTCAGCCTGGGCATGGTGCCGCTGTCCGGCCTGCAGCCGCGACGGGGCGCGCCCTTGACCCAACGCCTGGGCTCGATGGTGTTCCGCCGTGGCGAGCAGCTGTACAACTTCCAGGGGCTTCGTCGCTTCAAGGACAAATTCCAACCGGACTGGGAACCCCGCTACATGGCCGTGCCGGCCGGGCTCGACCCGCTGGTGGCACTGGCCGACACCGCCGCCCTGATCGCAGGCGGCCTGACTGGATTGGTGAAACGTTGATGACCCGACGCTTTTGGCTGTACCTGCTGGTTCCCCTGCTGTTGGCCACCCTGGGAGGTGCGCTGGCATTCTGGTTGTGGACGCGCCCGGCTCCCGAGGCACGCCTGGAACAACTGAGCATCAATGACACCCGCATCACCCGCGTGACCCCAGGCGTGCACCCCAAGGCCCGGGTAGCCATCGGTGTACCCCAGGACCAGGCGCTGACCGACAGGCAGCTGCTGGACCTTGCCCAGGCCGGCGAAGCGCAGCTGGTGCAGGTGATCCTGCCGCCCAACGATTGCGGCAAGCAGCAACAGGCCCTGGACCAAGCCCTGGGCCAGCTGTCGGAGAAACCGACCCTGGTCGCTGGTATCGGCCCTGGCGCCGCCCAGGCCTGGCGCTGGCTGGCCAGCCAGAACAACGACAAGGCGCGGGCGATTTCCGTGGACTTCAGCCTGGAACAACCCGGCTGCCAGGCCCCACTGCCGAAGTCGGCCGCCCACGGCCACTGGAACGTCGCCTGGAACGACAACCCGGATGACGCCAGCGCCGCCTTCGTGCGCGACCAGGCCAATGCCGAGACCAGCATCAGCGACTACGACATCCACCTGCCACAAGTGCTCAAGGCCCAGCTGACCCAGGCCCTGGTCGGCCACGACGGCAACGCCCTGGCTATCCCGGTGGTCGAAGTGCCAGCCGGGCAGACCACCGACACGGTTACCCTGTTCCTTTCCGGTGATGGTGGCTGGCGTGACCTGGACCGCGATGTGGCCGGGGAAATGGCCAAGCTGGGCTACCCGGTGGTGGGCATCGACACGCTGCGCTACTACTGGCAGCACAAGACCCCGGAGCAAAGCGCCGCCGACCTGTCCGAACTGATGCAGCACTACCGTCAGAAGTGGGGCACCAAGCGCTTCGTGCTGACCGGCTATTCGTTCGGTGCCGACGTGCTGCCGGCGATCTACAACCGCCTGCCGGCCGAGGACCAGCAACGGATCGACGCGGTGATGCTACTGGCCTTTGCCCGCAGCGGCAGCTTCGAGATCGAAGTCGAGGGCTGGCTGGGCAAGGAAGGCCAGGAAGCGCCAACCGGGCCGGAAATGGCCAGACTGCCGGCGTCCAAGGTGGTGTGCGTGTATGGTGTGGAAGAGGCCGATGAGAGCGGTTGCACCGACAAGACTGCGGTGGGTGAACGCCTCAAGCTGCCGGGTGGGCACCACTTCGACGAAAACTACCCGGCACTGGCCAAGCGCTTGATTGGCGAGATCGAGACGCGCCAGGGCAAGTCCAGCGTGGCTGAGCAGAACTGATAGGACCTTGCGGCCCATTCGCGGGTAAACCCGCTCTCATCGAACTGCACATAACTCATTGAATTAGCGGGGCCCCTGTGGGAGCGGTTTGCTTGCAATTTCAGTTATCTACGCGCCAGCGCAGCCCAAAAGGCTGAGCCATCTCCCACAGGTCCAGCGCAAGCCTTGAAAGCTATGCGCCCCATGTGGGAGCGGGCATGCCCGCGAACACCGGCGAAGCCGGTGCCCTACACCGAGTTGCCGGCTTCGCGGGCACGCCCGCTCCCACTTGGGGCGAGTTGAGCCTCAGATCTCGACCTGGGTCCCCAGCTCGATCACCCGGTTCAGTGGCAGGTTGAAGAAGCGCAAGTTGCCGTTGGCATTCTTCAGCAGGAACGCAAACAGGTTGCCCCGCCAGCGCGACATCCCCTCCAGCCGTGAGGCGATCACGGTCTCGCGGCTGAGGAAGTAGGTGGTGCGCATCGGGCTGAAGTCCAGGTCTTCCAGGTGGCACAGCTTCAACGCCGCCGGTACGTCCGGTTCGTCCATGAAACCGAAGTGCAGCAACACGCGGAAGAACCCGTCGCCATAGGCCTCCACTTCAAAACGCTCATGCTCCGGCACCCGCGGTCGGTCCTCACTGACCACCGTCAACAGCACCACCTGGCTGTGCAGCACCTGGTTATGCAGCATGTTGTGCAACAGCGCATGGGGCACCGCATCGGAGCGCGCCGTAAGGAACACCGCCGTGCCTTCGACCCGGTGCGGCGGCTGAATGCGTATGCTGCTGATGAACAGCTGCAGCGGCAGCGCGCCTTCGTCGATACGCTCCATCAGGATCTGCTTGCCGCGCTTCCAGGTGCTCATCAACAGGTACAGCACGCCACCAGCCAGCACCGGGAACGCACCACCCTGGATGATCTTCGGTACGTTGGCGGCGAAGAACAGCCCATCCACCAACAGAAAACCCATCAGGATCGGCACCGCCAGCACCGGTGGCCACTTCCATAGCAGCAGCATCACCGCCGAAACCAGGATGGTGGTCATCAGCATGGTACCGGTCACAGCCACGCCGTAAGCCGCCGCCAGGGCACCGGATGACTCGAAACCGAGCACCAGCAGTACCACGCCGACCATCAGCGTCCAGTTAATCGCGCCGATGTAGATCTGCCCCTGTTCATCGCTGGAGGTGTGCTGGATCTGCATGCGTGGGATGTAGCCCAGCTGGATGGCCTGGCGGGTCAGGGAGAACGCCCCCGAGATCACCGCCTGCGAAGCGATCACCGTGGCCATGGTAGCCAGGCCGACCATCGGCAGCAGTGCCCAACCCGGCGCCAGCAGGTAGAACGGGTTACGTGCCGCATCCGGGTCCTGCAGCAGCAACGCGCCCTGACCAAAGTAATTGAGCACCAGCGCCGGCAGCACCAGGGCGAACCAGGCCCGGGCGATCGGCTTGCGGCCAAAGTGGCCCATGTCGGCGTACAGCGCCTCGGCACCGGTCAGCGCCAGCACCACCGCGCCGAGGACGGCCACGCCGATGCCGGGGTGGACCACGAAGAAGTTCACTGCCCAGACCGGGTTGAACGCCTTGAGCACTTCCGGGCTCTGCGAGATGCCATGCACCCCCAGCGCGCCCAGCGCCACGAACCAGGTGACCATGATCGGGCCGAACAGCTTGCCGATCTTCTCGGTGCCGTGCTTCTGCACCAGGAACAGCGCCACCAGTATCACCAGCGAAATCGGTACCACCCAGTGATCGATACCATCGAACGCCAGCCCCATGCCTTCCACCGCCGACAGCACAGACACCGCCGGCGTGATCATACTGTCGCCATAGAACAGCGAAGCGCCGATCAACCCGCACACCACCATCAACGTGCGCAACCTCGGGTAGGCCGCCGTGGCCCGCCGCGCCAGCGCGGTCAGCGCCATGGTGCCGCCCTCGCCCTGGTTGTCGGCGCGCAGGATGAACATCACGTACTTGAACGACACCACCCACAGCAGCGACCACAGGATCAGCGACAGGATCCCCAGCACGCCGTCATGGTTGACCGGTACCCCGTACCCGCCGCTGAAGACTTCCTTGAGGGTATACAACGGGCTGGTACCGATATCGCCATAAACTACCCCGACCGCCGCCACGAGCAGGCTCATCGACCGCATCGCCCCCTGCTTCCCCTCGTGCCCGCCCTCGGCGTGACTGCTTGCCTGAACCATCGACCACTCCCGCAGACGGCCTTGCAAGGCCAGTAGAATTCCCCATGCGCCAGGTGATACGGATACCCCCGACGCAATGGCGCGAAGCATAGCGCAGCGTTCGTCGTATTTCTGCTGGTCAAGCGATCCTGCGCTCGCTAGAATTGCGCACTTTTTGATCAGAGGCGCCAAAAGCGCCCGTCAAGATCGCCCGCGATTCCGGTCGGGCGACCTGCATTCAATACCGAGGTTAGTCATGTCCACCACGCCCGCCACCCCCAAGGTAGGTTTCGTAAGCCTGGGTTGCCCAAAAGCCCTGGTCGATTCCGAGCGCATCCTGACCCAGCTGCGCATGGAAGGCTATGAAGTCGTGCCCACCTACGAGGACGCCGACGTGGTGGTGGTCAACACCTGCGGCTTCATCGACAGCGCCAAGGCCGAGTCGCTGGAAGTGATCGGCGAAGCGATCAAGGAAAACGGCAAGGTCATCGTCACCGGCTGCATGGGTGTCGAGGAAGGCAGCATCCGTGACGTGCACCCGAGCGTGCTGTCGGTTACCGGCCCGCAGCAGTACGAGCAGGTGGTCAGCGCCGTGCACGAAGTCGTGCCGCCACGCCAGGATCACAACCCGCTGATCGACCTGGTACCGCCTCAGGGCGTCAAGCTGACCCCTCGCCACTATGCGTACCTGAAGATTTCCGAAGGCTGCAACCACAGCTGCAGCTTCTGCATCATCCCGTCGATGCGCGGCAAGCTGGTCAGCCGCCCGGTCGGCGAAGTGCTGAGCGAGGCAGAGCGCCTGGTCAAGGCCGGGGTCAAGGAGATCCTGGTGATTTCCCAGGACACCAGCGCCTACGGCGTCGACGTCAAGTACAAGACCGACTTCTGGAACGGCCGCCCGGTCAAGACCCGCATGCTCGAACTGTGCGAAGCCCTGAGCAGCCTGGGCGCCTGGGTCCGCCTGCACTACGTGTACCCGTACCCGAACGTCGACGACGTGATCCCGCTGATGGCCGCCGGCAAGATCCTGCCGTACCTGGACATCCCGTTCCAGCACGCCAGCCCGAAAGTGCTCAAGGCCATGAAGCGCCCGGCCTTCGAAGACCGCACCCTGGCGCGTATCAAGAACTGGCGCGAGCAGTGCCCGGAGCTGGTGATTCGCTCCACCTTCATCGTCGGCTTCCCGGGCGAGACCGAGGAAGACTTCCAGTACCTGCTGGACTGGCTGACCGAAGCCCAGCTGGACCGCGTTGGCTGCTTCCAGTACTCGCCGGTGGAGGGCGCCCCGGCCAACGACCTGGGCCTGGAAGAAGTACCGGACGACGTCAAGCAGGAGCGCTGGGACCGCTTCATGGCCCACCAGCAGGCCATCAGCGCCGCCCGCCTGCAACTGCGCATCGGCAAGGAAATCGACGTGCTGATCGATGAAGTGGAAGAGCAAGGCTCGGTTGGCCGCAGCTTCTTCGATGCCCCGGAGATCGACGGCAGCGTGTTCATCGATGGCGACCACGGCTTCAAGCCGGGTGACAAGGTACGTTGCCGCGTAGTGGATGCCGACGAATACGACATGTGGGCTGAACCCATCTGACGCAGCCGGAGCCTGAAAAGCCCCTGCCCCGGTATTCCCCGCAAGGAACTGCCGGTGCAGGGGCTTTTTCGTCAGAACGCATGAAATAGCATCAGGCCGCCCTCTGCATCCGGGCTGGCATCCGAGAAGCCCTTGACTGCGTAGAGTTGCACTTTCCACTGCTGGTTGAGCTTGTGGGTCAGGAACAGGGTAAGTTCCTTGATCTGTGCGCCCGTCGAGACGACTTTCTGCCGCCAGTCGTAGGAGGCACCCGCCGAAGTGCCTGCGGCCACCGGCATGGCGAAGCCGAGACTGGCAAATACCGGGTCGTCGAAATCGCTGTCGGGCGGGTCGCCGAACTTCTTCCAGCCCAGGGTCGCAAAGCCGGTCACCGGGCCAAAGGCCTTGGCGATGTCGACCTGGCCGGTGTAGTCGTATTCACCGGTGCCCAGACACTGGTCTTCATCGGCAGTGGGGAATTTGACCTTGCCGATCAGGTCCAGCATCAGGCCGCCGTCACTGCCATCGAGCAGGGCATAACCGGCGCTGGCAACCGTATCTCCCAGCCCGCTTTCCACATCCCGGCAGCCACCGGGCAAGGGGTCGCCATTCGGGCCCACTTCAGGGTTGGTGATGCGCAGCCAGGGCACGGTGACCTTGTAGGTCATGGGGCCGGTTTCATACTTGCCGACCACGGGGACGTACCAGATTTCCGAGGTGGTACCCGTGCCATAGTCGCCACTTGAATAGTCCATGCCGATGGCGGCGCTGAAGGTATCGCCCAGGACCGAGGCGCTGGTGCATGACAGCAAGCAGGCGAAAAGAGGGAGCGTGGGTCTCATCTGCACCTCGGTATTCCGGCGGGAAGTGTGATCGCACTTACCCAGCCTAGTTGCCTAATGCCCGGACCGCTCTGGATGCTCCACTTTTTCGATTTTCTCTACCGTCTCGGGCCTTTCGACCTTTTCGACCTTTTCGACCTTCTCGACCTTCTCTACTCTTTCGACCTTCTCGACTTTTTCTACCTTCTCGACTTTCTCAGGCTTTTCGATTTTCTCGACTTTTTCGGGCTTCTCCACCTTCTCGACTTTTTCTACCTTTTCAACCTTCTCTACTTTTTCCACCCGTTCAAGCTCGACCTTCTCTACCCGACCAGAGCTCCCACTATTGCTGCTCTCGGGCTGCTCCACGGTGTCGACATGTTCCGACTTCCCGGACTTGTCCAGGCTTTCAGTACTGTCACGACCGCTGGAATCGTCAACGCCGCCGTGCCCGCTGTGATCATCACTGCTTTCAATGCGAACGCTGGTCGCATCGCGCCCGCCATGGCCGCTATTGCTGGCGCCTTCAGATTCACCAGTGCCGTGCTCGCTGCCCCGCCCCGAATGCCCTCTGTCCGGGTTGTCGGCACGGTCGTCATGGAACTCCACGCGGGTTGCCCGCAGCTCGTGCTTGTCACTGAACACCCCGCTCACCCGCACACGTTGATCGAGCGCCAATGCCGCGGGCTGCTTGCCAACGATCACGGTGCCCTGCCCCAGCGTCACCTTGATGCCGGCGACCACCAACTGCTGTGCGTGGCTGCGCTGTACCAGCCCCTCGATCACCGCCGTCTGCACACGACCAGCAAAAGGCAGGCTCGGGTCTGGGCGGGTTTGCGCCACTTCCAACTGACGCCCGGTCCACTGCCCACGCACCAGCACTTCCCGCGCGGGTGCCACGCGGGTTCCCAGCTTCAGCCCCTGGAGGCTACCAGTACGATCAACCGCACCGATGGCACTGGCTTCCCTGAGCCCCGGCGCCCGTTCGATACGACTGGCTACCACTTCGCCCCTGGCATCGCGCAGGCCACTGACCCTGACCGGCTCGCCCGGGCGCAGCCCTTCAGCCACCCGCGCGCCTGCAGCAAGCCGCACAGGTTGGCCCATGACCCGCAGAGGGGCCGAAGCATTCGGCAGTGCCGTCAGCGGCCCTTCGTAAACGTTGAGGATCGAGATGCGCCCTGCTTGCAGGCCGCGTTTGCTGGCAAATGCCTCCACCGCAACAACCTGGCCGATTGCCAGGTGAGCGCTACTGGCAGGCGCACCGTTTTCACTCACCGGTACGTCTTTGCCAAAGTGCACTTCCAGGCCATTGACGCAGATCGAAGCGAACCCGGTGATGGTGCCGACGATGCCCGTGCCACCGGTGCCGCCCGGGCGCAGGATCGGCGCGCCGGTACCGCCGACACCGCCGTGATCGATAAAGGTGCCGTCCACACCGTCGGCCACCGCACCGGTCCCGCCTGTGCCGCCGGGACGCTGCTGCAGCGGCGCACCGGTGCCACCCACACCACCGTTTTCACTGCGTACCCCAGTACCACCGACACCGCCCGTTCTGGCCCCGGTACCACCAATACCACCCGGAAACTGCAAGCCCGCCGCCCCCGCCATACCCACTTCGTCACGGCTGACACACACCGGTGCTGCGGCCACCTCGGCAGGCGCCATCAGGTTCAGCCCGAAACCCAGGGCCAGTGTGACGACACTGAGGCAGCGCGCGAGGAAAGTCATGGGTCTGGTGTCTTCGACAGATCGGGGTCGGTGGTTTCAGTGTAGAAATAAAGCCCGACAGTGATGCGCTGACGCTGCTCGGCGCTGGGTACATCGGCATCTTCCAGGTCTGATGCAAGCCGGCTGAAGGCAAGCAGCGTCTGCATGCCTTCCTTGTCCACCGCTTCACGCAGATGGTCGACGCTGGCCGGGCTCAAAGCGTCGTAGTGCACACTGCGTTCAAAGAACGGCTGCCCTTCACCTGTCAGGTTGTGCACTGCTGCGCAGGCATGGTCATGCAGGTTGTGGCCGAAGTACGCAGCCTTTTCATCAAAGCCCTTCTGCGGCACGAATGCCTGGGCTTCCAGGTGGACACAGTCCTGCTCGTCGAGCCGGACGATGCCCAGGCGCAACCACTCATCCAGCACCACCCGCCCGCGAATGTCGGTACTGATCTTTGCCACCAGGGCATCGAAAGAGCAATCGCCGCCGACACTCGCCAGGCGCGGTAACGGCAGCGCCTGGCCAGGCTCCGAGCAGAACGGTTTGCCAGTGGTCCACATATTGACCAACTGTGCGCCTAACGTGATGTTTTCCGGCAGCGCAGCGAGCGACGTGCCACCCTCGCTGCGCAAACGCCGTACATCCTTGCGATGCACGCCTGTAAGCAGGCTGACACGGCTGTCGGTCGGCACCGTGCCATCCAGGCGAAACTCGCGATGGGCCACATCGACGAACACTTCCTTGAGCAAGTCGGCGAACATCGTATAGGTGACCCCTTTGCGCAGCATCAGGCGCACCAGAGGGCGCATGACACGCCGCAGTGCGCTTAACATCGAAGGGGGGATGGTAGGCGATTGCATTGAGCGCGTTCCTTGACAGATGAACCCAGTATACGACGCGGGAAAACATCCCACACCAACTGTGACCCTATCCCGGACGAGATGAGGGATGGTCTTCAGCGCTCATTGCATTCGCGTTGAGTGGGGCTGCCGTGCATCCGAACCTGGCCTCATGCAGGCCCGCCCCGAGGGCGCTGCATGAAACCGTTCAGAGCCAGTCAGCTCCGGCTGTTGTCATCACCCGGTTCGCCTGCGGCATGCTCACCGCGGTCATCACCCGGTTCGCCACCCAGATGGTCGCCACGATCATCACCAGGTTCACCACCAACGTGATTGCCGCGGTCATCGCCAGGCTCACCGCCAACATGATTACCATGATCGTCCCCGGGCTCACCGCCAACGTGATTGCCATGATCGTCACCGGGTTCACCGCCAACGTGATTGCCGTGATCGTCCCCAGGCTCACCGCCAACGTGATTGCCATGATCATCACCCGCTTCAGCGTGGTTACCGCTGCGCCCAGAGTTTGAGGGACCGTCATGGCCGCGACCACTGTTGCCGGCATGGCCATCGCCGTGGCCGCCGTGGCCGCCGCCTTCACCACCATGGCCGCCACCACCATGACCACCACCGCCGCCACCGTGACCACCGCCACCGCCGCCGCCACCATGGCCGCCACCGCCGCCACCGTGACCACCACCGCCGCCACCATGGCCGCCACCGCCACCACCGTGACCACCGCCGCCACCACCATGGCCGCCACCGCCGCCGCCATCCTTGGCGTAGGCACTGGAACCATTGGATATCGAGTCAGGGATCAGAACGATGGAAGTCGACAGCACGCCAGCAACGGCAGCCGCCAATAGCGCCTTTTTGAACAGCATATGGATGTGCATGTTTCGTCTCCAGGTCGTCGCCATGAGAAACGCCAAATCAAGCCGGAAATTCTGTGTTCAGTTTTTTGCTTCTTGCTGCGTGGGATTTTTTCCCACGTAAAAGTAATAGACCTCTACACCCCGAGGTTCAAGCACCGCACGGAAAAGCCGACCGGTGGTTGGCCTGCTATGTTTGCCTTATCGTCATGGAGGAACACCGGCATGCATTCGGTACTGACGTTGCAAACCCCGCGCTTGAGTGACTACGGCGAACTGGTACAGGTGTGGGAGGACTCGGTACGCGCCACCCACGACTTCCTGCCCGATGGCTACATCGTCTTGCTGCGCGAACAGGTACTGCGTCGTTACCTCGACGCGGTGATGCTGATCTGCTGCAAGGACCGCCAACGCATCTGCGGCTTCGCCGGGGTCGCCAACGGGCGCGTGGACATGCTGTTCGTTGCACCTGCCTACCGGGGCAAAGGGGTTGGCAAGCGCCTGCTGCACTATGCGATCGACGAGCTGAATGCCGAGCGCCTGGACGTCAACGAACAGAACCCGCAAGCCTTGGGCTTCTACCTGCATGAAGGCTTCGAGGTGATCGGCCGTTCGGAAACCGACGGCCTGGGGCAGCCCTATCCCTTGCTGCACATGCGCCTGCGCAAAACGGCGTAAATGACACAGATTCCCAGCCCCTCTGCCGCGCGGGCAGGTACAATGCAGGTCTTTCCCTGCCTTTGCGAATTGCCGTCATGTCCGAACCCGTCCGCCTGTCCAAACGCCTTATCGAGCAGCTTGGCTGCTCCCGCCGGGAGGCCGAGCTGTATATCGAAGGCGGCTGGGTCACGGTCGATGGCGTGGTGGTCGAGCAACCGCAGTTCAAGGTCGGGCAGCAGCGCGTCGAACTGCTGCCGGGTGCTCGTGCCGAAACGCTGGAACCGGTAACCCTGCTGCTGAACCAGCCAGCCAACGTGGACAGCGAAATCGCCCGCGCCAGCATGAACATGGGCAGCCTCAGCGAGGCCCATCGCGAGGGTGTACGCGCCCTGCACGGGCATTTTGCCCGGCAGGCCTGCGTGGCACCGCTGGAGCGCGGCGCCAGCGGCCTGCAGGTCTTCACCCAGGACTGGCGGGTAACCCGCAAGATCGACGCCGACCTGCGCCGCCTGGAACAGGAATTCATCGTTGAAGTGCGCGGCGAGACCACGCCCCAGGCGCTGGAACGCCTGGCACGCGGTGCCACCCGCAATGACCGCGAGCTGCCCAGGACCAAGGCCAGCTGGCAGAACGAGACCCACCTGCGCATGGTCCTGAAAAACCCGCAGCCAGGGCAGATTGCCGAGCTGTGCGCCTATCTGCGCCTGGAGCTGGTAGGCATGCGCCGCATTCGCCTGGGTGGCGTGTCGATGGGCAAGCTGCCCTTGGGCCAGTGGCGCTACCTGGCCACTACCGAACGTTTCTAAGCAATACGCCGCGCGACAGGTGCGGCACCTGAACAGGATTCTGCAACAATGAACCACAACGACGTCCTGCGCAGCCTGCGCTACATGCTCAAGGTGAATGACGCCAAGATGGCCGAAATCATCGGGCTATCCGGCCTCGACGTGCATCCCCTGGTGCTGGCCACCTACCTGAAGAAGGAAGACGAGGAAGGGTTCGTGCGTTGCCCGGAACGGGTCATGGCGCACTTTCTCGATGGCCTGGTGATCCACCGCCGCGGCAAGGATGACAGCCGCCCGCCGCAGCCGATCGAGCTGCCGGTGACCAACAACCTCATCCTCAAGAAACTGCGGGTGGCCTTCGAGCTCAAGGAAGACGACCTGCATGCGATCCTCAAGTCGGTCAACTTCCCGGTCAGCAAGCCCGAACTCAGCGCGCTGTTCCGCAAGGCCGGCCACGACAACTACCGCCCGTGCGGCGACCAGTTGCTGCGCAACTTCCTCAAGGGCCTGACCCTGCGCGTGCGCGGCTGAGTGGCCATGCAGCATACGGTTACCCCGGTCGGCATCATCCGCTCCTGTTTCAAGGAGAAGTTCGCCATCCCGCGCCAGCCACAACTGGCGCCCGCTGCACGCGGTGTGCTCGAACTGCTGCCACCGTTCGACCAGGGTGATGCGGTCGAGGGCCTGGAGCAGGTCAGCCATGTCTGGCTGCTGTTCCTGTTCCACCAGGCGCTGGAAGACAAACCCCGCCTGAAGGTGCGGCCACCGCGCCTGGGCGGCAACAAGAGCATGGGCGTGTTCGCCACCCGCGCCACTCACCGGCCCAATGGTATCGGCCAGTCGGTGGTGCGTCTGGAAGGCGTGGAGCCAGGGCGCCTGCTGCTGTCCGGGATCGACCTGCTCGATGGCACGCCAGTGCTGGACATCAAGCCGTATGTGCCGTACGCCGACAGCATCGCTGGCGCCAGCAACCAGATGGCCAGCGAAGCACCTGCCTCTATCGCCGTGCAGTGGGGCGACAACGCCCTGCCCCAGGCCCGTGAACATGCACTGCGCCTGGGTGAACCGTTGGTGGAACTGATCGAGCAATGCCTGGCACAGGACCCCCGACCGGCCTACCAGGTGCCACCGGCAGAGCGGGTGTATGGGGTGAAGTTCTGGGATGTGCAGGTAAGGTGGCATTACCCGCAGCCGGAGGTGATCCGGGTGTTGGAGGTGGTGCTGGCCTGAAGGGCGTGTGCAGACCTTGTGGGAGCGCCTTGTGTCGCGAAAGGGCTGCGCAGCAGCCCCGGCAATCTTGCAGGATGGCTGATATCCTGGGGCCGCTGCGCGCCCCTTTCGCGACACAAGGCCGCTCCCACAAGGAACCGCGCACCGCACAGACATGAAAAAGGCGACCCTGAGGTCGCCTTTTTCTTTTCACCAACCCGCGATCAGCGAGCCGGGCCTTCAGCCACGCCCAGGTCGTCGGTCGGACGGGTGTCGACCAGCGGCGCACCACCGGAGGCCAGCTCCGATGCCAGCTTGTCGTTGTCCATTTCCTTCACCCACTTGGCCACGACCACAGTGGCAACGGCGTTGCCTACCAGGTTGGTCAGGGCACGGGCTTCAGACATGAAGCGGTCGATGCCGAGGATCAGCGCCAGGCCGGCAACCGGCAGGTGGCCTACGGCCGACAGGGTGGCAGCCAGGACGATGAAGCCCGAGCCGGTAACGCCGGCAGCACCTTTGGAAGCCACCAGCAGCACCAGCAGCAGGGTGATCTGGTGAGTGATGTCCATGGTGGTGTCGGTGGCCTGGGCGATGAACACTGCAGCCATGGTCAGGTAGATCGAGGTGCCATCGAGGTTGAACGAGTAACCGGTCGGGATGACCAGGCCAACCACCGACTTCTTCGCACCCAGACGCTCCATCTTGGCCAGCATGCGTGGCAGGGCCGATTCCGAGGAGGAAGTGCCCAGCACGATCAGCAGTTCTTCACGGATGTAGCGGATCAGCTTGAGGACACTGAAACCGTGGGCGCGGCAGATACCGCCCAGCACCACCAGCACGAACAGCAGGCAGGTGATGTAGAAGCAGGCCATCAGGTAGCCCAGTTGCACCAGCGAGCCAACGCCGTACTGGCCGATGGTGAAGGCCATTGCACCAAAGGCACCGACTGGGGCGAGCTTCATGATCATGTTGATGATGTTGAACATGACGTGGGCGAAGCGGTCGATCATGTCCAGCACCGGCTTGCCGTAGCTGCCCAGGCGGTGCAGGGCGAAGCCGAACAGCACGGAGAACATCAGCACTTGCAGGATGTCGCCGTTGGCGAAGGCGCCGACCACGGTGTTGGGAATGACGTTGAGCAGGAAGCCGACGGTGGTCTGCTGCGCGCCGGCGGCGGCGTAGGCAGCCACGCTGCTGGCGTTCAGGGTGCTGACGTCAATGTGCATGCCAGCGCCCGGCTTGACCACGTTGACGACGACGAGGCCGATGATCAGGGCGATGGTGGAGACGATTTCAAAGTACAGCAGCGCGTAGCCACCGGTCTTGCCGACCGACTTCATGCTCTGCATGCCGGCGATGCCGCTGACCACGGTGCAGAAGATGATCGGGGCGATGACCATCTTGATCAGTTTGACGAAGCCGTCTCCCAAGGGTTTGAGAGCGACGCCCGTCTCCGGGTAGTAGTGGCCGAGCAGGATACCGATGGTGATGGCGACCAACACCTGGACATACAGGGATTTGTAAAGCGGCTGACGTGTCGTCATGGCTGATTTTCCTCAAGTGTGCCGGTTCACCCTTCCCAGGGCGATGTGGCACCTGAATCGCTAACCCTCCTGCACATGGAGGGATTTGTCGTTGTGTTCGAGCTGCCTGGGCAGGCCTCTGCGAGGATCAATAGCAAGGGTGGTGCCAAAATGCCCACGAAGGGTGCAAGGGCCGTATTTGCCTGGGATAAACGCCCAACGACGGGGCGATTCTGCGGAGAAAGGCTGGCGGATTTCCGCCCGGTGGCGGGATTTGTACAGGGGTGTTGGCGGGAATCCGCCCATTGTGTTTTGCCTGCGCCGGCCCTTTCGCGGGCTCGCCCGCTCCCACAGAGTGCCCGCAGGGCTCAGGACCTGTGCGGTACCTGTGGGAGCGGGTTCACCCGCGAAAGGGCCGGCACAGGCTACAAATCAATCCAGGTTGAAGGTGATTCTGAACGCCGCACCGCCCAAGGGCGAATCTCCCAGGCTCAGCTCGGCGTCATAGCTGTCGACGATATCCTTGACCACCGCCAAGCCGATCCCCTGCCCCGGGTGCTGGCTGTCCAGCCGTTCACCCCGTTCGAGAATGCGCTCACGCTGGTCGGCCGGCACCCCAGGCCCGTCGTCCTCGACGCACAAGGTCAACTGCCCAGGCGCCTGCTCCAGGCTCACACGCACCTGGCCCAGGCTCAGGCGGTAGGCGTTCTCCAGCAAGTTGCCCAGCAGCTCCAGCAACGCGCCCTGCTCCATCGGCACCTGCGCCGCCTCGGGCAGTTGCAGGGTCACGTTCACCCGCTTGTCCCGGTACACTTTGGCCAAGGTACTGCACAGGCTGTCGAGCAACGGTCGCAGCAACACGCTGTGGCGCACCAGGCCACTCTTGCGCAGGCTGGCGCGTTGCAGCTGGTAGTCGATCTGCTGGCTCATGCGCTCGATCTGGCTCTGCAGCACGCGCGCCTGCTCGCGCTCGCCGCTACGCTGCTGCAGGCTTTCGCCCACCCCCTGCAACACCGCCAGCGGCGTCTTCAGGCTGTGCGCCAGGTCATCGAGCGAATCGCGGTAGCGTTGGCGCTGCTCGCGCTCGCTGCGCAACAGACGGTTCAGCGAGCCGGTCAGGCGCAGCAGCTCACGCGGGTGTTCGCGGCTCAGGCCATCCCGCGCCCCCGACTCCACGTCGTCCAGCTCGAGGCTGAGCCGGCGCAACGAACGCAGGCCCCAGGTCAGGCCGGCCCACAACAGCACCAGCAACGCCAGCAGGGCCGCGCCAAAGCCGAGGTAGAGCTTTTCGCGCAGGCCGTCGAGGGTGTGCTGGTATTCGCGCACCGGTTGCAGGGCGACAATGCTGTAGGCGGCGCTCTGGCCACCCAGCAGCTTGATCTCGACGTCATAGACGAAGAACTCTTCGCCATCGGCCTGGTGAATGCGGGCGAATTCGTTGCCGCGGCCGTCGTAGCGCGGGCGGTAGTTGATGTTCTGCGCGGCGGTGGCCCGCGACTGCCAGACCAGCTTGCCATCGCGGTCGAAGATATAGCCGAGCAGGCCGGTGTACGGCAGGTTGTAGCGCTCGTCCGGCAGCAGGGTCGGCATCTGCAACTGGCCGTGCTCGATGCGCGCAGCGGAAATCAGCGTGGTCACATCCGAGGCCAGGCGTTGTTCGATCGACTCCTGCAGGGCCAGGCTGAAGGCTTTCTGCAGGGCCGGCAGCAGCGCCAGCATGAACAGCAGCGCCAGCACCGCGGCCGCCAGCATCAGGCGCACCCGCAGCGAACGGATCATCGGCAGCGCTCGGTGAACAGGTAGCCCAGACCGCGCACGGTGTCGATGGGTTTGAAGCCGCGCTCGCCCTCAAGCTTGCGCCGCAGGCGGCCGACCAGCACTTCGATGACATTCGGGTCACGTTCATCATCACCCGGGTACAGCTGTTCCATCAGGCGGTCCTTGGCCACCACCTGCTGGTGATGGCGCATGAGGTATTCGAGGATGCGGTATTCGTAGGCAGTCAGGGCCAGGGGGTGCTCGTCCAGCGTCGCCTGCTTGCGGTTGAGGTCGAGCACCAGCGGGCCGGCGGCGATGGTTGACTGAGTGAAGCCGCTGGAGCGGCGCAGCAGGGCATTCAGGCGTGCTTCGAGTTCTTCGAACTGGAACGGCTTGACCAGGTAGTCGTCGGCACCGGCGGCCAGGCCCTCGACCTTGTCCTGCCAGTTGCCGCGGGCGGTGAGGATGAGAATGGGGAAGGTCTTGTCCTGGCTGCGCAGGCGTGTGATCAGGTCCAGGCCGCCGATGCCGGGCAGGCCCAGGTCGATGACGGCCAGGTCGAAGTGGTATTGCCCGGCCTGGTACAGCGCCTCCTCGGCATCGGCGACGGCCTCGACCACATGGCCGCTTTCGCCCAGGCGGGTGTAGAGGTGATGGCGAAGCAGGGCTTCGTCCTCGACCACCAGCAGTTTCATGTGCAGCTCCTTGATATGTATTGCCTGTACCGGCCCTTTCGCGGCTAAAGCCGCTCCCACAGGTATTGCACAGGTTTTATGGACTGTGCGATCCCTGTGGGAGCGGCTTTAGCCGCGAAAGGGCCGGTACAGGATAACCCGGCTCGCCGGTCAGAACTTGTAGCTTGCAGCCAGGTAGGTCTGCGCGCTGCTGGTCAGGCGCAGGGTGCCGTCCTTCGGCCCGCCGTGCGCACCCACTTCGGTGGCGGCATTGGTGCGCAGGTAACGGTAGCCCAGTTCCACCGAGGCCTTGTCGGTGATGTCCTGGATCACACCGGCCTGCAGGCCATACGCGTAACCGTAGTCGGTATCCCGGCTGGCACCTGGCGAGTCCTGGGTCAGCTTGGTCACGCCCAGGCTGCCACCGCCAAACAGCTTGGTGGTATCACCCACCGGCAGGAACAGGTCGTAGCTGCCCAGCAGGTTCTCCTGGCGCAACTTCAGGCCACTGTGGTCGCCCGAGACGTTGTCGTAAGTCATGTAGTAGCGGCCCTGGTCATTGATCTTGCCCACCCGCACACCCCAGGTGTCGTCCTTGCCGATGATGCCGTCGGCGTTGAGGTGGTCGGTGTTGCGCTGCAGCAGGCCGGACTTGCGAACCTTGTCGCTGGTCTGGCCGTAGGTCAGGCTGGCGAAGTTGTCGTCCGCGGCCTGGGCGGTGGTGATGCCAGCGGCGCAGACGGCCATGGCGGCAAGCAGGGTGTTGAAGGTTTTCATGGCTGGATACTCCAGTTGGGTGCGCTGTTTCGGTCTGGAAGCTAGAGTAAGCAGGGCACCCTGAACCGCGACTGAACCCTGGCTGAACCCCGGCTGAACGAACCATTTGCAGAACAAGGAGTAGTGACCATGCGTGCCCTGCTGGCCTTGACCCTGATGTGCTGCGCCGCCCTCGCCCAAGCGGCGGTACAAACCCGCGAGATCCCCTACCAGGACGCCGACGGCAACCGCCTGGTCGGCTACTACGCCTATGACGACGCCCTAGAAGGCAAGCGCCCCGGCATTGTCGTGGTGCATGAGTGGTGGGGGCTGAACGACTACGTCAAGCGCCGCGCCCGCGAGCTCGCGGCGCTGGGCTACAACGCACTGGCCATCGACATGTATGGCGACGGCAAGCACACCGACCACCCGGCCGACGCCCAGACGTTCATGGCAGAGGCGATGAAGGACCCCAAGGCCGCGGAGCGGCGCTTCGATGCCGGCCTCCAACTACTGAAACTGCAGCCGAACACCAACAAGCACCAGTTGGGCGCGGTCGGTTATTGCTTCGGCGGCAAGGTGGTGCTGGATGCCGCACGCCGCGGCGAAAAACTGGACGGCGTGGTGAGCTTCCATGGCGCACTGGCCACCCAGACCCCGGCCAAGCCTGGGGTGGTACGCGCGCAGATCCTGGTCGAGCACGGCGCGGCAGACAGCATGGTTACCTCGCAGCAGGTGGAGGCGTTCAAGGCCGAGATGGATGCAGCCAAGGTCGACTATGAGTTTGTCAGTATCGAAGGGGCCAAGCATGGGTTTACCAACCCGGATGCAGACCGGCTGAGCCATGGTGAGCATGGCGGGCCGGATATCGGCTACAACAAGGCGGCGGATGAAAGCTCCTGGGCGGATATGCAGGCGTTCTTCAGGAAGGTGTTCAAGTAAGGATTGCCGGGGGCGCCCTGCGCCCCTTTCGCGACGCAAGGCCGCTGCCCCAAGGATGCATTGCCACGCTAGCTCCCTTAGTGCCCGTACAGCTGGCACAATACCCCCCATGAACACACTCCCCGCCTGCTGCGCCCCGCTCCAGCACCACTGGCCCCTGCCCCGCCCGCTACCCGGCGCGGTGCTGGTCAGTTGCGCCTTCGACCCCACACGACTGGCACCCGACGACTTCCAGTGCGCCGGCGTCGTGCCAGGCGCCAGCCTACAGCGCTCGGTGGCCAAGCGCCAGGCCGAGTACCTGGCCGGCCGGGTGTGCGCCCGCGCCGCGCTGCTACGCCTGGACGGCCGTGACTACGTGCCCGGCACCCACGAAGACCGCTCGCCCATCTGGCCAGCCGGTATCCACGGCTCGATCACCCACGGCAAAGGCTGGGCCGCTGCCGTGGTCGCCGCCGAGGGCAGTTGCCAGGGCCTGGGCCTGGATCAGGAAGCGCTGCTGGATGACCAGCGCGCCGAGCGGTTGATGGGCGAAATCCTCACCCCACCCGAAGTCGAACGCCTGGACCGCCGCCAGCTCGGCCTTGCCGTCACCCTGACTTTCTCGCTCAAGGAAAGCCTGTTCAAGACCCTTTACCCGCTGACCCGCCAGCGCTTCTACTTCGAGCACGCCGAAGTGCTGGACTGGTCCGCCGAAGGCCTGGCCCGCCTGCGCCTGCTCACCGACCTGTCGCCGCAGTGGCGGCATGGCACCGAACTGCAGGGCCAGTTCTGCCTGCAGGACGGCCACCTGCTCAGCCTGGTCAGCGTCTGACCGTCACAACGATGCCTGCTGCCGTGGCCAGTTCAGGCTGAAGCAGGCCCCGCCCAGCGCGGCGCTGCGCCCCACCGTGGCCCGGCCCGCGTGCCAGTAAATGATCCGCCGCACGATCGACAGGCCCAGGCCATGCCCGCCCGAGGCGCGGGTGCGGCTGTCGTCGAGGCGGGTGAACGGTGTGAAGATGCGGTCCCAGAAGCCCTCGGGGATCCCCGGGCCGTCATCCTCCACATCGATACGGCAGCGTTGCTGCCCCAACTGGTAGCTTAGGCGCACCTCGGCCTCGGCATGGCGCATGGCGTTGCCCACCAGGTTCTGCAGGGCCCGGTGCAGGTAGCGCGGCTCGGCCTCGACCCAGGCACCTTCGGCATCGGCGCCCTGGCATTCACCCCGCACCACCCGTACCTCGGCACGCAGCGGCGCGAGCTCTTCGATCACCCGGTCAAGCAAGGCATCCAGGTCGATCCGCTGGAACTTCAAGGCCGGCGCCCCCTGCTCCAGACGGGCATAGGTGAGCATCTCGTCGACCAGCTTGTCGAGATCCTGGATATCGCCGTCCATGCCCGCCAGGTGTTTGGCCCGTGCCTGCTCGGTGGTGGCGTTCTCGATCATCTCCAGGCCAAAACGCAGGCGGGCCACCGGCGTGCGCAGCTCGTGGGAAACCGCCCGCACCAGCTCACGCTGCATGGTCAGCGAGCGCTGCAGGTGCTCGGCCATGCCGTTGAAGGCTGCAGCCAGGCGCCCTACCGAGTCGGCGTCGCCGGCCGGCACGCGGGTGTCCAGGCTACCCTGAGCGATACGCGTGGCAGCAATCTCCAGGCCCGACACGCGCCGCTCCAGCTGGCGCACCAGCAGGTAGACCACCAGGCCGATCAGGCACAGGCCGAGAAAGGCGATCAGGATCAGCAACTGCGGCGGATACGGGTTGAGCTGGTACAGCGGGCCGATTTCCAGCACCCAGGGCGAGCCAGCCAGCCCGGCGAACACGCGGATCGAGTCACCATCCTTGCCCAGGGCCATGACCGTGTCGCCCTCCTCGACCCGGCGCCGCTGGTCATCGTCCAGGCTCACCCGCTCGATGCGCTGCAGGGCCACGCCAAAGCCGAAACCCTTTTCTTTCTTGATCTGTGCCAGGCGCTGCTGCTGCTCGGTTACCGGGTAGCGCACCAGTTCGTCGGCCAGCAGGTAGAGGGTGGCCCGCGCCAGTTGCTCACTTATCTGCTTGATCTGCGCTACCAGCATCAGATCTTCCTGGCCGACCTTGCGCAGTACCTGGGCCGCATGCGGGCCGGTCTTCTCGACCACCACCAGGCCGCGGTACAGGCGCGCCCGCTGGCCACCATCGAGGGTGCGCGCGGTCATTGGCTGCAGCGCCAACGGCACGCCAAGCAGGCGCTCCCAGATCAGCAGTGAACGCTTGCGCTCGGTGTCGTTCTGCAGCGCCAGGTTGTCGGCCATCAGGCTGAAAGTACCCTGGGCCAGGCCCTCGCGGTGCTGGGCGGCACGCACTTCGTTGACCAGGTGCAGGCTGAGCACCCCGAGCAGGGCCACCAGCACCAGTACGGCCAGCATGCCGCCATAGATGCGCAGGAAGATCGAGTTGTTCATGAGGCCTCGCCAACGAACAGGTAGCCTTTGCTGCGCAGGGTCTTGATCAGCCTTGGCTGGAGCGGGTCGTCGCCGATCTTGGGGCGGATCCTGGAAATGCGTATGTCGATGGAACGGTCCTGGCCGTCGTAGCCGACGCCACGTAGCGCGGTGAAGATCTGCTCGCGCGTCAGCACCCGGCCGGCGTTGCTGGCCAGCAGCCAGAGCAGGTCGAATTCGGCGCCGGTCAGCTCGATCAGTTGTTCACCCAGACGCGCCTCGCGCAGGCGATTGTCGATGCGCAGCGCGCCGAAGGCCAGGTCCTGGCGCTTGCTGTCCGGTGCTTCGCTGCGGCGCAGCAGGGCCTGAATGCGCGCCAGCAGCAGGCGTGGGCGTACGGGTTTGCAGACGTAGTCGTCGGCCCCCAGGTCCAGGCCCTGGACCTGGTCGAGTTCATCGCTGCGTGCGGTCAGCATGAGGATCGGGCCGGGGTACTGGCTGCGCACCCGGCGGCAGATGCTCAGGCCGTCCTCGCCGGGCAGCATCAGGTCGAGAATGACCAGGTCGGGCTGGCTGTCGACGATGCGCCGCGCAGCGCGGGCGCCATCGCCCTCGACGCTGACTTCGAAGCCGTTGGCCTGCAGGTACTCGGCGGTGAGCTCGGCCAGGCGCTGGTCGTCTTCGACGATGAGGATACGGGGTGCGGGGTGGTCCATGGCTTGTGCCTTTGCTTGTTGTTTTTCTGTGGCCTGTACCGGCCTGTTCGCGGGCACGCCCGTTCCCACAGGGACCGCGCCCCTTTCAAGGCTTGTACTGTACCTGTGGGAGCGGGCGAGCCCGCGAAGGGTCCGGTGCAGGAAACATGACCCTTTAACCAAAAGGCAACATCTGCTTCGGATACTACGTCCCGCCCCCAGGCACTGCCAACCTGCCAGCAGCCCCTCGACTGAACCGTTTTTTGTGACAAGGTTCGCGCCCGAAAAATTCTGCCCAGAACCGGCAAGGCGCAGAAAAATACTGCAAACCACTTGGCACAAGGCCTACAGCGAATACCCACCATTCACTCACAAAGTACGCACAAGTTATCCACAGGCGCTCGCCTTGCAAAGCCCCCAATACCGCATTATCTTGTATCCCGATCGCAGCGAACCACTAGATATAGGGTTTCGTGCAAAATCACACACAAAAGTCAACCCGCAAAATCAAGCGATTTTTCGGGTGAACTTCAAGTGATTTCAGCAGCCAAACCGCTCCTGCGGAGGCGACCGAGGCAAGCCCTTCAGGGCCTTGTTCGGGTATGGGTGTGGCAGGCCAGGCCTGGCATCCATCAGCAACAGTTTTTGGGCACGGCCCAGAACCTTTGACTTCGGCCAGGGAGCGGCAAGCCATTGCCCCTTATTCCTGAGTCTGTCCCGAAGTCGGTACGCCCGCGCGGGCGGATGCGCATGCATTGCCCATCCCCGCCAGGCCATCGAGCAAGTGGACGGAACGGTGGGCGCCCAAAAGGCGCCTGAACAATATAGAAACTGTGGAGACACCCACCCATGCAAACCGACACAACTCGCGAGAACCCGCAGGCCAAGGTGCCGCAGGCCGCCGATTCCAACCAGGATCTGGCCGCCACCGCCCCCGGCCAACTGCGCGTGATCAAGCGTAACGGCACTGTCGTCCCCTACACCGACGACAAGATCACCGTTGCCATCACCAAGGCGTTCCTCGCAGTTGAAGGCGGCACCGCCGCCGCTTCGTCGCGCATCCACGACACCGTCGCGCGCCTGACCGAGCAGGTCACCGCCACGTTCAAGCGTCGCATGCCATCGGGTGGCACCATCCACATCGAAGAAATCCAGGACCAGGTCGAACTGGCCCTGATGCGCGCCGGCGAGCAGAAAGTCGCCCGTGACTACGTGATCTACCGCGAGCAGCGCGCCAAGGAGCGTGCCACCCGCGTGAACGCCGAGTCCGTGGTCGAGCCGCACCCGTCCATCCGCATCACCCTGGCCGACGGCAGCCTGGCGCCGCTCGACATGGCCCGCCTGAACACCATCATCAGCGAAGCCTGCGAAGGCCTGGCCGAAGTCGATGGCGACCTGATCCAGCGCGACACCCTGAAGAACCTGTACGACGGCGTGGCCATCAAGGACGTCAACACCGCCCTGGTAATGACCGCCCGTACCCTGGTAGAGCGCGAGCCGAACTACTCGTTCGTGACCGCCCGCCTGCTGATGGACACCCTGCGCGCCGAAGGCCTGGGCTTCCTGAACGTGGCCGAGAGCGCCACCCACCACGAAATGGCCGACCTGTACGCCAAGGCCCTGCCAGCCTACATCGACAAAGGCGTCGAGTTCGAGCTGCTGGACCCGGCCCTGAAAGGCTACGACCTGGACCGCCTGGGCAAGGCCATCGACCACGAGCGTGACCAGCAATTCACCTACCTGGGCCTGCAGACCCTGTACGACCGCTACTTCATCCACAAGGATGGCGTGCGCTTCGAGCTGCCACAGGTATTCTTCATGCGTGTGGCCATGGGCCTGGCGCTGGAAGAGAAAGACAAGGAAGCCCGTGCGATCGAGTTCTACAACCTGTTGTCGTCGTTCGACTACATGGCCTCGACCCCGACCCTGTTCAACGCCGGCACCCTGCGCCCGCAGCTGTCCAGCTGCTACCTGACCACCGTGCCGGACGACCTGTCGGGCATCTACCACGCGATCCACGACAACGCCATGCTGTCGAAATTCGCCGGTGGCCTGGGCAACGACTGGACCCCTGTGCGTGCACTGGGCTCCTACATCAAGGGCACCAACGGCAAGTCGCAGGGCGTGGTTCCGTTCCTGAAAGTGGTCAACGACACCGCCGTTGCCGTGAACCAGGGTGGCAAGCGCAAGGGCGCCGTGTGTGCCTACCTGGAAACCTGGCACCTGGACATCGAAGAGTTCATCGAGCTGCGCAAGAACACCGGTGATGACCGTCGTCGTACCCACGACATGAACACCGCCAACTGGATCCCTGACCTGTTCATGAAGCGTGTCTTCGATGACGGCAAGTGGACCCTGTTCTCGCCTTCGGAAGTGCCAGACCTGCACGACCTGACCGGCAAGGCCTTCGAAGAGCGCTACGAGTACTACGAAGCCCTGACCGAGTACAACAAGATCAAGGTGTTCAAGACCATCCAGGCCAAAGACCTGTGGCGCAAGATGCTGTCGATGCTGTTCGAGACCGGCCACCCGTGGCTGACCTTCAAGGACCCGTGCAACCTGCGTTCGCCGCAGCAGCACGTGGGCGTGGTCCACAGCTCGAACCTGTGCACCGAGATCACCCTGAACACCAACAAGGACGAGATCGCGGTCTGCAACCTGGGCTCGATCAACCTGCCGAACCACATCGTCGACGGCAAGCTGGACACCGCCAAGCTGCAACGCACCGTGAACACCGCCGTGCGCATGCTCGACAACGTGATCGACATCAACTACTACTCGGTGCCGCAAGCGCGTAACTCGAACTTCAAGCACCGCCCGGTCGGCCTGGGCATCATGGGCTTCCAGGATGCGCTGTACCTGCAGCACATTCCGTACGGTTCCGATGCCGCCGTCGAGTTCGCCGACAAGTCGATGGAAGCGGTCAGCTACTACGCCATCCAGGCGTCCTGCGACCTGGCCGACGAGCGCGGTGCGTACGAGACCTTCCAGGGTTCGCTGTGGTCCAAGGGCATCCTGCCGCTGGATTCGCAACAGATCCTGATCGAAGCCCGTGGTGCCAAGTACATCGACGTCAACCTGGAAGAGTCCCTGGACTGGGCCCCGGTGCGCGAGCGCGTCAAGAAAGGTATTCGTAACTCGAACATCATGGCCATCGCGCCGACCGCGACCATCGCCAACATCACCGGCGTGTCGCAGTCCATCGAGCCGACCTACCAGAACCTGTACGTGAAATCGAACCTGTCGGGCGAGTTCACCGTGATCAACCCGTACCTGGTCCGCGACCTGAAGGCCCGTGGCCTGTGGGACTCGGTAATGATCAACGACCTGAAGTACTACGACGGTTCGGTGCAGCAGATCGAGCGTATCCCGCAAGAGCTGAAAGACCTGTACGCCACCGCGTTCGAAGTCGAGACCAAGTGGATCGTCGATGCCGCCTCGCGTCGCCAGAAGTGGATCGACCAGGCCCAGTCGCTGAACCTGTACATCGCCGGCGCCTCGGGCAAGAAGCTGGACGTGACCTACCGCATGGCCTGGTACCGTGGTCTGAAGACCACCTACTACCTCCGTGCCCTGGCCGCGACCAGCACCGAGAAGTCGACCATCAACACCGGCAAGCTCAATGCCGTTTCCAGCGGTGGCGACAGCGCCCCGGTCCAGGCAGCCGGCCCTGCGCCAGTGCCGAAGGCCTGCGCGATCGACGAGCCTGACTGCGAAGCCTGCCAGTAAGGCCAGGCCGAGGCTTCCTACGGGAAGCCTCAACGCGTTTTGCGCACCACTGCGGACCCTGTGGGAGCGGGTTCACCCGCGATGAGGCCGGCACTCCCGCCGCCTCTCCACAGCCAGACACAACAAGCCGTGGCTGCAAAGCCGCGGCCAGCCCTTTTCGGGCACTTCAGATTTGCGTGCACCGCACCGCAACCAAGATCCACCGGCCATACTTGATAGATGGCCCTCAAGCAGGAGAATCTCACCATGCTGAGCTGGGACGAATTCGATAAAGAAGACGGCGAAGTAGCCGCCAAAGGCAACACCCCTGCGCAGGCCGCTGCCGCCGCCACCCTCGACAAGCTCGACAGCGCCGGTGGTGCCGCCGCCCTGGAAGCCCGTGTCGCCACCGCCGACGACTCCGACGCGGTCAAGCGCGCCAAGGCTGCCCTGAACGACCTCGACATCGCCGAAGGCCTGGCCGAGCTGGAAGGCTCCAGCGCCCGCGTGCGCGTTGATGAAAAGCGCATGATCAACTGCCGCGCCGACCTCAACCAGCTGGTACCGTTCAAGTACGACTGGGCCTGGCAGAAGTACCTGGACGGCTGCGCCAACCACTGGATGCCGCAAGAGGTCAACATGACCGCCGACATCGCCCTGTGGAAGAGCATGGACGGCCTGACCGAAGACGAGCGTCGCATCGTCATGCGCAACCTCGGTTTCTTCTCCACCGCCGACTCGCTGGTCGCCAACAACCTGGCCCTGGCCGTGTACCGCCTGATCACCAACCCGGAGTGCCGCCAGTACATCCTGCGCCAGGCCTTCGAAGAGGCGATCCATACCCACGCCTACCAGTACTGCATCGAGTCGCTGGGCATGGATGAAGGCGAGATCTTCAACATGTACCACGAGATCCCGTCGGTCGCGAAGAAAGCTGCCTGGGGCCTGAAGTACACCCGCGCCATCTCCGATCCGGAATTCAACACCGGCACCGTCGAAACCGACAAAGAGCTGCTGCGCAACCTGATCGCCTACTACTGCGTACTGGAAGGCATCTTCTTCTACTGCGGCTTCACCCAGATCCTGTCCATGGGCCGCCGCAACAAGATGACCGGCGTGGCCGAGCAGTTCCAGTACATCCTGCGTGACGAGTCGATGCACCTGAACTTCGGTATCGACGTGATCAACCAGATCAAGATCGAGAACCCGCACCTGTGGGACGCGGCGATGAAGGAAGAAGCGACCCAGATGATCCTGCAAGGGACCCAGCTGGAGATCGAATACGCCCGTGACACCATGCCACGCGGCGTGCTGGGCATGAACGCAGCGATGATGGAGGACTACCTCAAGTTCATCGCCAACCGTCGCCTGACCCAGATTGGTCTGAAGGAAGAGTACCCAGGGACTACCAACCCGTTCCCTTGGATGAGCGAGATCATGGACTTGAAGAAAGAGAAGAACTTCTTCGAGACTCGTGTGATCGAGTATCAGACGGGTGGTGCACTGAGCTGGGACTGATCGTCCGGGCTGAGCATCGAGAAGGCTGCCAATTGGCAGCCTTTTTTTGCTTGGAAAATGGCCGAACAGGAAGCTTCCTACAGGGTTTGGCATTGTTACTTTTAGGGCATCGCGATAACGTCTTATGGCGCTTAAGAACGCTCACGCAGCGGAATCCCGTTCCCGTTAGCAACGGCTCTCCAATATCAGGATAGCCAAACATGAACAGCCTCAATACACCCACCCTCTTCACCCGTCACAACCGCCCACTCCACACCCTCTGGTTCGAATCCCAAGCCTGGTTCTGCGCCCACGAACTCGGCCGGCTGAGTGGGCACTTCTTCGACGAACACTGCATGCGCAAGCTCGACCCGGATCAGTACCGCACTGTGCAGCTGCTGCGCTATGGCAAGTACCAGGAGACCACCATGGTCAGCGAGTCCGGAGCCTATTTGCTGGCGCATCACCATGTGCCGGAGAACCGCCATTTGCGTTGGTGGCTGACGCATGAAGTGGTGGCAGTGCTGCGCGATGGGCAAGCTGACGGGGTAGAGGATGCGCCGCGACTGGGGCAGATGTGCTGGCCTGGAGGGCGGAGCGCGACGTTGTTGTATTGGCAGAGTGAGCCTTGGGTAAGGATGCGGGATATGCCGGTGGTGCTGGCTGGGGAAGTCGATCAGCCGGGGCCGGTGGAGAAGCGGAAGTTGAGTTGGCGGGCGTGTGCGCAGCGAGCGCTGCGGATGCATGGGGTTTAGCAGGCGGTTTTGCCTGTGCTGGCCTCTTCGCGGGTGAACCCGCTCCCACAGATGGCTCAGTTTGCCAGATGTTCTTGGTAAGCAGGCCAAGAACAGAGGTAAGTGCCGGAGTTGGCAATAGGCACTCTGGGCTGATGCAAAACCTGTGGGAGCGGGTTTACCCGCGAACACCGGCGCAGCCGGTGCCATGCACCGCGTCGCATTCTTCGCGGGCACGCCCGCTCCCACAGGTACAGCGCTAGCTTATGGGCTGCGCTGTACCCGGAGATACCTTGGAACCGCCAGATCCCTGAAGTCTATTCGAGCCGCTCGGCAGCCTTCTTGTATGCCTGGTCCCGTTCGCGACGATCAACAGCGACGACAAAAACCACGATCTCTTGGTCAATGACCTGATAGACCAGTCGATACCCGCTGCTGCGCAGCTTTATCTTGTAGCAGTCAGGCAGCGAGTGAAGGCGATTTGCCTCGATTCGAGGGTTCAGCAGAACTTCCGCCAGTTTCTTCTTGAACTGCTGACGCACCGTATCGCCCAGCTTCTTCCACTCTTTCAATGCACGTGAATCGAAGTCGAGGCTATAGGTCATCCAACTGGACCCTCACGCGCTGCGGGGAAGCAAGCCGCTCTTTCACAGTCGCAATGAGATCTTCATCGTCCTCAGTCATCAGGACAGGGCGGAAGGGCAGCTTGCCTCGCTCTGCAACATATTGCAGAGCCTGGCGCATGAGTTCGGAGGGGGTAACGCCGAGGCGCTCAAGCTCTTTGTATGCGCGGGCTTTGAGTTCGTCGTCGACACGTATGTTGATGGATGCCATGGGCCGGCCCTAAGGTAAAGACGTTTGTCATTACAATGCACGCGTCTTTTCGATTTCGCAATGGCAGTTTGTCTGGGGCTCAGCAGTGCGACATGAACTGCTGGGGTTGCGGCGCAGCCCTTTCGCGGCACAAGACCGCTCCCACGGGGGATCGCGTAGCTCGGGAGATTTCAGAATGGCAGTGGTCGAGCAGGCTCGACCGCCCTGGGCGGCCAAATACGAATTGAGAGGCCTCGCCCACGCCGACAAGGGGGTGCGGCACCACAAGGTGCCGGGACTGGACATGCCAGTCTACGTGGTCGAGGGCGGGGCCAGTGCTGAAGATAGCTCAGGATAGAACTACCGTCCACAACTTCAATCCAGCTGCTGGGCCCGCAAATCCTGCGCCAGCATGTCGATGAAGGCCCTGACCTTGGACGAGCCGTACTTGCTCTCCCGGTGCAGTACATGAATCGGCCATGGCGCCTCTTCGTACTCGGCCAGGATCACCTGCAGCTGCCCGCTGGCCAGTTCATCCGCCACCTGGTACGACAGCAGGCGAGCAATCCCCAGTCCGCCACTAGCAGCCGCTATCGCCCCATCATTGCTGGTCACCGTCAGGCGGGGTTTCACGCGCACCAGGGTCGGCTCCTCGGTCACGCCGAAGCGCCAGCCGGCACGTGGCGACAGGTTGGTGGTGCCGATCACCGCATGCCCCGCCAGGTCGGACGGGTGCATCGGCACGCCATGGCGCGCCAGGTAGTCGGGGGACGCACACAACATGCGCCGCACCCTGCCCACCCGCAGCGCTTTCAGGCCGGAGTCTGGCAAGGGGCCGATGCGTACGGCCACGTCCATACCCTCCTCGACCATGTTCACTATGCGGTCGAGGAAGTAGGCGGAAACGTCAACCTCGGGGTACTGCTGCAGGTAGCGGACGATGCACGGCATGACGTACTTCTTGCCGAACAGGATCGGCGCGGTGACGGCCAGGTCGCCTTTGGGTGTGGCATTGATGCCGGCAGCCGCTTCGTTGGCCTCGTGGATGCTGGCGAGGATAAGCCGGGTGTCTTCCAGGTAACGGCCACCCGCTTCGGTCAGGCGCACGCTGCGGGTGGTGCGCAGCACCAACTTGACCCCGAGCTGCTCTTCCAGGGCGCTGACGGCACGGGTGACTGCGGCTGGGGAAATGTCCAGGCGGCGTGCAGCGGCGGCGAAGCTTTCCAGTTCGCCTACGGCGACGAACACCTTCATCAGGTGGATCTGGTCCATGCGGGCTCCTGGGATTGTGAGGTGCCGGGATTATCTTTCATCTGGGCATTTTGTGTTGCCAATATCGGCCCTTTCGCGGGCTTGCCCGCTCCCACAGGTTATTCACCGCTCCTGAGGGCAGTGGAGTACCTGTGGGAGCGGGCAAGCCCGCGAAAGGGCCGGGACAGGCTACCTTACAGATCCAGCACCAACGCCTGCGTCCCCTCCTCTGACCGGGCCGGCACGGCACAGCAGATCAATACCGAACCCGCCTCCGGCAGTTCGGCCGGCGGGTTCGGGTAATGCACCTGGCCACTGACCAAGCGGGTCTTGCAGGTACCGCACGACCCGCCCCGGCAACTAAACTCCGGCGCCAGCCCACGCGCCTCGGCCAACTCCAGCAGCGTCCCGCTGCCGGGCGCCCAGCGCGCCTCCTTCGCCGAAGCTGCAAAGTACACCGGCACCGGCTCGCTGGCAGCAGGTGGCTGTTGCAATGTGGGTTGGTCATCGTCGGTGTGCCGCCGGAGCGTCGACGGGCCAAAGGCTTCGGCATGGATCCGCGCATCCGGCACATGCACCCCGCGCAGCCCTTCATACAGGTCCTGGGTAAAACTGCCCGGGCCGCACAGGTAGAAATCGTAGTCGTCCAGCGCCAGCGTCGCCTTGACCTGCTCGATACCCAGCCGACCGGCAAACGCGTAATCACGCCCCGCCAACGCATGCGCTTCCGGCTGGCTCAGGGCGCGGTGCACCTGCAGCAGGCCGCCGGCCCGTTGTTGCAAGCTCGCCAGCTCCTCACGGAACGGCAGGTCGGCCAGGCTGCGCGCACCATGGAACAGATGAATGCGCCGTGTCCTCCCCTTGTTCAACTGCTCGCGCAGCATGGCCAATAACGGCGTGATACCCACGCCCGCGCCGATCAGCACCAGCGGCCGTGTGCTCTGCTGGTCCAGCGTGAAGCTGCCCATCGGCGGGCGCACGTTCAGCACATCGCCTGCCACAACGTGCTCATGCAGGTGCCGCGAAGCCGGGCCCTGGGCTTTGACGCTGATGCGCAGGTAGCCATCGGAAGGCGCGCTGGACAGGCTGTAGGTGCGGATCAGTGCCGCCTCGCCGTCGAGCTGGATCTGCACCGGAACATGTTGCCCTGGCGCAAAGGCCGTCGCACTGCCAGCAGGTGGCTCAAGGTAGAACGAGCGGATGTCGCGGCTCTCCTGCTCCACCCGCTGCACACGCCAGGCCTGCCATTGGCGCTGTCGCTGGCGTTGCTGCAGGCGCGCGTCGGCCTCGGCCCAGGTGCCGGTCATCAGGCTGGTCGGCGCGTACTCCTTGAAGGCCCACCGCAGGGAAACGGCAGCCGGGCGCCACACCACCTGCTCGACCTCCAGCGTCCACAAGCGCTCGGCGCCTTCGAACGCCTGGATGGCGGGGCTGTCCAACAGCAACTCGGCATGCCCGTATAGCTGCAACACGTTGCCGTTGCTGAAATCGATGAACAGCAACCCTGCTTGCGGGTTCACCAGCAGGTTGCCCAGGGTATTGAAGTGCAGGTTGCCAGCATAGTCGGGAATGGTCAGGCGGTTGCCTTCAACCTTGACGAACCCGGGCCGCCCGCCACGGTGGGAGACATCCACCGAGCGCTGGCCGTCGCCTTGCTCGACATAGCTGGCGACAAAGAAAGTGTCGGCTGTCTGGATCATGCGGGCAGCCGTGGCATCGAGTGTCGCCGCATCGACACGCCCTTGCGCGGGTTCCGCGACGCGGGTGTAGTCACGCAGCTGAATGTACTGCGGGCAGTTGCCGAACGACTGCTCCACAGTCACCTGCAGTTGCCCGTCGCCGGCCTCGTGGACCTGCCCGTTGAGGCGGTTGCGTCGACGGGTGTGCAGTTCGATACCCAACAGGCCGACCGCCTGCCCGGCAGACAGCCCCGGGGTAGCCGGATCGTCTGCTGCCAGCTGAGTGTTGATCGTCAGCTGGCGTGGGTTCGGCGAGCTGACGAAACCTTCCGGCCCTTCCAACAATGTTGCCCAGGGCCTCCCCCGGTCGTCCACGCTGGCGGCGACCATGAACGGCAACTGGTGATAGAAAATACGATGCTGGTCGGGCATGTAGTCACGAATGACCTTCTGCCCGAACGCCTCCATGCGCTCCGCGACACCGGCTTTTTCCTGCAGGGTTTTCTCCCCCGCATGCCAGGGCGAGGGGTGGTGCTCCGGATTCTTTTGCATGGCGGCGTTCCTCGCGGTGGCGGGATGTCAGGCGCTGGTCTGCAGCCCGATCACGGTGCGTGGCATGGGCACGAAGCCAGGCAGCGCCTCGATCCGCGCCAGCCAGCTGCGTACGTTGGCATAGGGCTCCAGCGACACATTGCCCTCCGGTGCGTGGGCGATGTACGAGTAGTTGGCGATATCGGCGATGGTGGGTGTGCTACCGACCAGGAACGGCGTTTTGGCCAGCTCGGCGTCGATCACCTTGAGCAGGGTGTGGGCGCGAGCAATGACCTCGTCAGTGTTGAACGCGGCGCCGAATACGGTCACCAGGCGCGCGGCGGCAGGGCCGAAGGCCAGCGGGCCGGCAGCGACCGACAGCCAGCGCTGCACGCGGGCGGCGGCGGCGGGCTCCTCGGGGAGCCAGGTGCCGTTGTCGTACTTCTTGGCCAGGTACACCAGGATGGCGTTGGAATCGGCGATCACCGTACCGTTGTCATCGATGACCGGGACCTGGCCGAACGGGTTGAGGGCCAGGAAGTCCGGCTGCTTGTGCGCACCTTTGGCGAGGTCGACGAACACCAGCTCGGTGGGCAGGTTCAGCAGCGAGAGCATCAGCTCGATGCGGTGGGCATGGCCGGACTTGGGGAAGTTGTAAAGCTTGATCGGGTTCGACATGGGCTTGGCTCCTGGTCAGCGCCGGGGTGGGCTGATGGAGCACATGCTGCACCGGTTCGGCTGGCAGCAGAATCCGTGTGGCGGGGAAACCATAATTTCGCGGGGCGGAATAATCGTGAGGCCGGCTCCCACAGAAGAACGCACCGGCCGGGGGCTTGTGCGGTCCATGTGGGAGCGGGTTTACCCGCGAAGAATGCAACGCGGCGTATGGCACCGGCTGTGCCGGTGTTCGCGGGTGAACCCGCTCCCACAGGGCTCGCGCCAGTTTTTAGATATTGAGCAAGACAGTTGCTCCCACTGGATAGGTTAACGCGGTCGGTTGTCGGCGCTGGGGCCGGTAGCATCAATGCAGATGCAAGATCAGTGCAGTTTGTTGAAATACCGGAACAACCCACGCGCAGCCTCGACCACCTGTGGCACGCAGGCCTGGATATCCTCTTCGCTCATCTGATCCAGCAGCTCGAAGTTGTCCTCCAGCCCATGCAGCGAAATGGCCTTGAGCAGTTGGTCCTGCTCCGGCGGCAGCTCGGCCCAGCCGGCGACCTGAGTGCCGCGCATGTAGCCAAAGCACCACTCCTCCATGACAATCACACTGCCTGTCTCGCCTTCGCTTTCCTCGAACAGCGGCTCGAACCGGTCGACGTCGTCACCCAACTCCTCCGCCACCTGGCTGGCATAACGCAGCATCAAGGCCACGTAGGCCTCTTCATGCGCCGGTTTCTTGAATTTCGGCACCTTGCCACCAGCCACCGCGGGTAGCCACTGTTCCGGGGTGACAGTGGCCGGCGAAGTGGCCAGTGCAGTGAAAAAGCCATTGAGCTCGGCCAGGTTGAGTACCGAGTAGTCATTGCCGTAGGTGATCAGCAGGTCTTCAAGGCGGTCGAGTTCTTTTTCGCTGAGTGCGGGGAGCATGGGTTGGACATCCTGGGAAGCAAAAGTGTGTGCACCCTAGCACAGAACAGCCCAAGGGCTGCGATAGCGATTGTTCATGGCCTCAGCGCGGCATCGGAGCATGCAGGCGATAGCCAAGGGTTGCATCATAGAGATCGGTACGCCGGTCTCGCGGCAGGTCGTTGAGGCTGTTCCAGATCGGTGCCGAGCGTGCGCTGCTGAGGTCGACATCGGCGTAGAGAATGCCCTCCTCCTCTGCACTGGCCACCTCGCCAATTGGCCAGCCATTGGTACCGGCAATCAGCGAACAGCCCAGGAAGCGCCCTCCCCGCTCGCTGCCTATGCGGTTGGCGGCAGCGATGTAGACGTTGTTGACGTGTGCCGCCGTCATGGTCAGGTAGGAAGCCATGCAGCGCCCGGCTTCATCGAACAGCGGCGGTGGTGTCCATACCCAGTTGTTCAGGCTGCAGATGATGTCGGCGCCTTGTGCGGTCATCAGCCGCGGCACCTCCGGGAACCAGATATCCCAGCAGATCAGCAGACCGATACGGCCGATCGGCGTCTCGAACACGGGGAAGCCTAGGTTGCCAGGGGTGAACCAGAGCTTTTCCTGGTTCCACAGGTGAGCCTTGCGGTAATGCCCGAGCAAGCCTTGCGGACCGAACAGTACAGCACTGTCGTAGAGCTTCAGCCCGTCACGTTCGGCAAAACCCGCAGCCAGGTACACCTGATACTCCCTGGCGAAATCCGCCCAGAGGTTCAGGCTGCGACCTTCCTCCAGCGTTTCGGCATGGGCATAGGCCTCTGCACGGGTGTGGAAGGTGTAGCCGGTGTTGGCCAACTCGGGCAGCACGATCAGGTTGGCGCCTTCACGCACTGCCCGCCGGGCCAATGCCAGGCCTCTGCTCAGGTTACCGTCACAATGCTCGAGCCCGACCTGGGGGTCGTACTGGATGACGGCGATGCGTACGGGGCTGACGGGGGGGCAATGTTCGGACATGGCGACTTCCTTCTTATGGTTGTTTTGGAAGGGCGCCAGTAAAGCGGGGTTGGGCTGGGGAGTGACAGTCGGGGTATTCCTGCAAGCTTGTAGGAATAGGGGATGGGTGTGACAGGAAGGGCCTTACACGCCGCAGAGGTCAATGCGATCAGTGTGGGAGCGGCCTTGTGTC
>NZ_JAMBDI010000024.1:0-29106 GCF_036858055.1 Pseudomonas sp. SF2
CACCCCGGTTACTCCGCTGGCTAACGGCACGGTGGTCAACGCCGTGGCCGAGGACGCCGCCGGCAATACCAGTGGCCCGGCGAGTACCACGGTCGACTCGGTGGCACCATCGGCGCCGCTGCTGAGCATCAGTGCTGACGGTGCGCTGCTCACCGGTACCGCCGAGCCGAACAGCCAGGTGCGCATCGTGGTCGACGGCGATACCGCCAACCCGATCACGGTGAATGTCGACGGCAGCGGCAGCTTCAGCCTGCCGTTCGCGCCACCCCTGATCACCGGCGAGCTGATCGCCGGGGTCGCGGTGGACGCTGCCGGCAACCTCAGCGGCCCGGCGACGATCAACGCGCCAGACCTGGCGCCGCCGACCATCAGCGTACCGGAGGCCGCTGATACCTGGATCAACGCTGCCGAGATCAGCGACGGCATTCAGGTCGATGTGGCGATCCGTCCGACCCTGCAGGTCGGCCAGGTGATCACCGTCGCGTTCGCCGGGCAGAATGGTTATGAGACGCAGGTAACGCACACCATCACTGCCGGCGACATCCTGGCCGGCAGCGTCACCGTGACCATACCCCCTGGCGATGGCATGGGGCCGTTCCCGGAGGGCGCCTCGACCGTCACCGCCGATATCAATGGCGGTACCGCGTCGAACCCGGTGCCGTTCACCGTCGACACCATTCCGCCGGCAACACCGGTGCTGTCGCTAGTGGGCAGCATCCTGACCATCTCCACCGATCCGGGCACCGAGCTGACGGTCACCGTGGACGTCGGCGGGGTCACTGCCACCGCCACGGTAACTGCCGACAACAGCGGGCTGGCTTCGCTGAACCTGCTCACCGACCTGGACATCGACCTTACCCTGGACCAACTGCTCAATGCCCAAGTCTCCGTGATCGGTGAGGACCCGGCCGGCAACCCGAGCAATGTGGCGACCATCGGCGTCGGCAGCAGCATCGAGCAGCCAGTGACCATCGGCAACTTCGGCGTCGATGTCAGCCTCAACCCGCTGAACCCGAGGTTCGGTTTCAGCGGCACCACCGAACCGGACTCCAGCGTGGTGATCCGTGTCATCACCCCGGCGCTGAACGTTGAGTTACTGCCGATCCAGGCAGACAGCGCCGGTAACTTCTCGCTTAACCTGCTGAGCCCGACCGTCCTCACCCAGCTGGGGCTGAACATCACCGATATCCTCAACCTCGGTTCGCAGATCTCGTTCAACATCGTCGCCACCGACACCAACGGCAACGACAGCTCGGCATACGGCATCACCCTGACCCCTAACGGGCTGTCGCTGAATATCGGCCAGATCGATGTCAACGGTACTGCCGGGGACGATGTCATGTCCGGGGCGAGCGGCAGTTCGGAGCACATCAACGGAGGTGATGGCAACGACCTGATCTTCAACGTGGGGACCGGCGATCACGTAGTGGCCGGCAACGGCAACGATGCCATCCAGATCACTGCGACCGACTTCATCAGCATCGACGGCGGCGGAGGCTTTGACACCCTGATCCTGGCCGACGGCATCGACCTCGACTACAACGCCGTCGGCGTTGGCACGCTCTCCAACATCGAGCGTATCGACCTCGGCAAGGGCGACTCGGGGAGCGTGCTGACCCTGACTGCGGCAGAGGTGGACGCCATCACCGATGGCAACAACATCCTGCAGATCACCGGCGAGAACAACGACACCCTCAACGTGGTGGGTGCCGTGAACACCGGGACCACCCAGCAGGTCAACGGCATTACTTACGATGTCTACAACTTTGGCAGCAGTACCCTGCTGATCGAGGACAACACGGTACAGGTCGTGGTCTGATGCGCGGCCTGTCCGTGCTCAAGGGAAGGCGCCGCGGCGCGGGAGCCCTGTGGCTCCTGTGCCTCGGGCTGCCGTTGTCCGCCCCGGCCATCCCTCTCGACCAGGCGGTGCGGGCGGGGTTGGCGATTCACCCCCAGGTGCGTTCGGCGATGGCTGAGGCGGATCGTGCGGGCACCGAGGTGGAGATCGCCAAGGGTGGCTATTATCCCTCCGTCACTATGTCCGGGGGGCCGCAGGAGTTCGACGTTGGCGAGGTTGTCTACGACGTCACCGTATCGCAGATGCTGTATGACTGGGGACGGGTGACGAGCAAGGTCGACAGCGCCAGCGCAACCCGGCGCAAGCTGTCCGAGGCGGTGCTGGTGGCGCGCGACGATGCGGCGCTGGATATCGTAGAGACCTATCTCGACGTGCTTGCCTCGGAGCGCCGGGTGGAGACGGTGCGCCAGCACATCCAGCGCCTCGACGGCATCCGCGAGATGACCCAGGCGCGCGGCAGCGACGGTTACGCCGACCGCAGCGAACTGGACCGCGCCAACCTCGAACTGGCGCGTGCCCAGGAACAGTTGTCGCTGGAGAAGGGCAACCTGCAGGACGCGCGCAACCAGTACGCGATCCTGGTTGGCCAGGACCCCTCCGAACTGGTCGAGCCCGAGCCGATGTCGCTGCAGCGCTACCTGGCTGCCAGCGACGTGGCGCGGGTGATCCGCGAGTCGCCGTTGCAGCGCAAGGCGTTGGAGGACGCCAATGTCGCCGAGGCGCAAGTCCGCGAGGCCAAGGCTTCGCTGCTGCCGCAATTGAACCTGGAGGCATCCGCGCTGCGCCGGGAGATCGGTGGTCGCCCGGAAAGCGACTCGGTGATGTCGCTGCGCTTTCGCATGGACACCTTCCAGGGGCTTTCCAACTTCCGCCGGCCGACGGCTGCGCAACAGCGCCTGGAGTCGGCGCAATGGACGGCCGATGCGATGCAGCGTGACATCCGCCGGCAGCTGCAGACGCTGTTCGACAACGGTGACACGCTGCGCTGGCGGGAACAGTCGCTGAGCCAGCAGGTGACGGAGTCGGAACAGGTCGGCGAGCTGTACCGCGAGCAGTTCGAGGTCGGCCGGCGCGACGTGATCGACTTGCTCAACGTGCAGCGCGAACGCTTCGAGGCCGAGCGACAATTGATCAATCTGCACATCGAGCGCAAGCGCATCGAGTACCGGGCGGCCGCGCAAGTCGGGCTGTTGGGGGCATTACTGGAGAATCGGTTGAATCATGGAAGTTGAACAATCCCCGGATAATGTCGTGACCCTGAACCACGACGACCCGCTGCGCCAGGGCCTGCTGCTGCTGTGCCGGCAACTGGGCCGGCCGCTGGGCGACGCCGAGCTGGTCGACGGCCTGGCGCTGGAGCATGGACGCCTGCCGTTGCGCCTGGTCGCCCGCGCCCTGCGTCGCGCCGACATCACTGCCAGGGTCGCGGAGCTGCCGTTGCGGCAGATGGACGCCTACCTGCTGCCGGCCCTGCTGTTGCTCGACGATGGCCGCAGCCTGCTGCTGGTTGGCATCGAGGGTGAGCAGTACGAGGTGCTGGTGCCGCAGAGCGACGGCGGCCGTGAGTGCATGGCGCTGCCCGCGCTGGAGGCGCTTTACAGCGGCACGGCGGTGTTTGCCAAGTGCCGCTACCGCCCCGACGGGCGGGTTGGCGACTACGCCAGCGGCCTGCCGGAACACTGGTTCTTCGGGCCGCTCAAGCGGCTCTGGCGCTCCTACGCGGAAGTCACGGCGGCGGCCCTGGTGGCCAACGTCCTGGCCGTCGCCTCGGCGCTGTTCGCCATGCAGGTGTACGACCGCGTGGTGCCCAACGCGGCCTTCGATACCCTGTGGATACTCGCCAGCGGCGTGGCCCTGGCAATCATCGTCGACGGGGTATTGCGGATCCTTCGCGGGCACCTGCTGAACGTACTTGGCAAGCGCCTGGACCTGCAATTGTCGAGCCTGCTGTTCTCACGTGTGCTGAGCACCCGGATCGCCGCCAAACCGGCGTCGATGGGGGCGTTCAGCACCCAGGTGCGTGAGTTCGAGTCGGTCCGCGAGTTCTTCACCTCGTCCAGTGCCGCGCTGATCAGCGACCTGCCGTTCGTGGTGATCTTCCTGTTGATCATCGCCGTGATCGGTGGCCATGTGGTCTGGGTTCCGCTGGTGGCCTGCGTGTTGATGCTGCTGCCGGGGTTGCTGACCCAGCGCCTGCTGGGGCACCTGTCGCGGCAGAACCTGCGCGAGGGGGCGATGAAGAACAGCGTGCTGCTGGAAGCCTTCGAACACCTGGAGACGGTCAAGGCCGCGCGTGCCGAAGGCCGCTGCCGCCAGCAGTGGGAGACGCTCACCGGGGAACTGGCCGGTACTGCGATGAAGACCCATGCCCTGGCCTCGACCCTCAGCTACTCGGCCAGTATCGTCCAGCAGCTGTGCTATGTCGGGGTGGTGGTGTTCGGCGTCTACCGGATAAGCGACGGGGCGATGACCGTCGGTGCCCTGGTGGCTTGTTCGATCCTTGCCTCGCGGGCCATCGCACCCTTGTCCCAGGCTGCCGCCATCCTCGGCCGCTGGCAGCACACCAAGGTGGCCCTGGAGGGCCTCGACCAGTTGATGTCGGCCGAGCAGGAGCGTCCCGTCGGCAAGCGCTTCGTGCACCGCGAGCGGCTCCACGGGCATTACCGCCTCGAGGCGCTGCGCCTGGCCCACGGCGACAGCCCGCCGGTGGTCGACGTACAGGCGCTGAGCATCCAGGCCGGCGAGCGGGTGGCGCTGCTCGGCGGCAACGGTGCCGGCAAGTCGACCCTGTTGCGGCTGCTCAGTGGCCTGCTCGACGCGCAATCCGGCCGGCTGTTGCTGGACGACATCGCCCTGAGCCAGATCGACCCGGCCGACCGCCAGCGCGGCATCGGCTACTTGCCACAGGACGTGGCGCTGTTCCACGGCAGCCTGCGCGAAAACCTCAACCTGGCGAACGCTGCGTTGGGCGACGAGGAATTGCTGGACGCCCTCGATGGCGTGGGGCTGGGCACTTTCGTACGCGCCCACCCGCTGGGCCTGGACATGCCGATCCAGGGCAACGCCAGCCTCTCCGGCGGCCAGCGTCAGGCGGTCGGGCTGGCCCGGGTACTGCTACAGGACCCGCCGATCCTGTTGCTCGACGAGCCGACTGCGGCCTTCGACCAAAACAGCGAGAAACAGGTTATCGACTACCTGCAGAAGTGGCTTGGCCGGCGCACCTTGATCATCACCACCCACAAGAAAAGCGTGCTGGCGCTGGTGGACCGTGCGGTGGTGCTGCGCAACGGCCAGGTGATCATGGACGGCCCGCTGAACCAGGTGGTGCTGGGCAACCAGGTGCAGGCGCCGCAGGTCGCCGAAGGAGCTGGCCATGGCAACTGAAAAAAATTCAGTAGTGTTGCGCCGGCAACTGGCCGACCCCTTGCTGGCGACCACTCACCCGGTCTATCGCCCGCTGCTCTGGACCCTGCTCGGCAGCGTCGTGCTGTTCGTCGCCTGGGCCGCCTGGGCAGAGCTCGATGAGGTGACGCGCGGTGACGGGCGCGTGGTGCCGTTCAGTCGCATCCAGAAGATCCAGAGCCTGGAAGGGGGCATTCTCGACCGTCTGCTGGTGCAGGAGGGCGACCTGGTAGAGGTCGGCCAGCCGCTGTTGCGCCTCGACGAGACGCGCTTTCTCACCAATTTCCAGGAGTCGGCCAACCAGGCCGGCGTGCTGCGGGCGGCCATCGCCCGGCTGGACGCCGAGGTGCTGGGCAAGGCGGCCATCGAATTTCCCCCGGATATCGACCCGCAGGGGCCGCTGGCGCGTTCCGAACGCGAGCTGTTCAAGTCGCGGCGGGACAAGCTGCTCGAAGGTAGCCAGGCGATCCAGAGGCAGATCAGCCTGGCCCAGAGCCAGCTCGACCTGGTCCGCCCGCTGGTGGCCAAGCGTGCGGTGAGCCAGATGGAGGCTCTGCGGCTGAGCCAGGACATAGCTACCCTCAACGGCAAGCTGACCGAGCTGAAGAGCAGCTACTTCCAGGATGCCTACACCGAGCGCTCACAGCGCAAGGCCGACCTCAGTGCGCTGGAGCCGATCGTACAGCAGCGCCAGGACCAGTTGCGCCGTACCGGGATCGTTTCGCCGGTGCGTGGGCGGGTCAACACCGTGCTGATCAATACCCGTGGCGGGGTGATCCAGCCCGGCGAGGCGATCATGGAAGTGATTCCGGTGGAGGACCGCCTGCTGGTAGAGGCCAGGATCAAGCCGCGTGACGTGGCCTTCCTGGTGCCGGGCATGCCGGCCAAGGTGAAGATCACCGCCTACGACTTCAGCATCTATGGCGACCTCAAGGGCACCCTGGAGCAAATCAGCGCCGACACCATCGAAGAGGACACGCCCCACGGCAAGGAGTCGTACTACCAGGTGCTGATCCGCACTGACGGCAGCCAGCTCAAGCGCGGCGAGGAGGTGCTGCCGATCATCCCCGGCATGGTGGCCGAAGTGGATATCCTCAGTGGCAAGCGCAGCGTCCTCAATTACTTGCTGCGCCCGCTGATCAAGGCCCGTCTCTATTGAGCGGCAGTGTGCAGCGAGGCGTTGGAACGGGAATTGCTGTACCTCTGTAAATCTGTGCATTTGGGGATACGGCAATGTTTCCAGAAGATCTGTATGTCATGTTCCTCTTCGCCGTTGTCGTGCTGGCCCTCGATGTGGCAGCCATCGTGCTCTATCGGGGGGCCAAGCCCTGACCCCGCGTCTGGGGACTTTCACCCTGAACCGGGTTTTGGTCTACAGTGCGGGGACGTCCCCTTGTGTAAGGAAACAGCATGGCAATGCATCGATGGGCAGTCGTGGCTACTTCAATCGTGTTGGCAGTGGCATCTGCGCTCACTTATGCCGACCCGGGTAACGGTAAAGGGCAGGGCCATGGCAAGGACAAGGGCCAGCACAGTAAAGGTCACGGTGCCGCGTATGGTGGCCCGTCGATAAACCGTGGCGATGTGCTTGGCATTCTCGACGGGCACCGCAACTATTGGAGCGCAGGCGCGCCGCTGCCCCCCGGCATCCAGAAGAACCTGGCCCGTGGCAAGCCACTGCCACCGGGTATCGCCAAGAAGCTGGATGGCAGGCTGCTGGGGCAGCTCCCTCATTATGATGGCTATGAATGGATGCAGGCGGGTGTGGACCTGATCCTGGTGGCAGTCGCTACGGGGATCATCTACGAGGTTTTGAACGGCGCGCTGGATTGATGCTGTGAAGCGTTCCTGAAGCTGGACCTGGGTTCAACGTCAGGAGCGCCGTTCAGCCTGTCGGTGCAGGCTGGCTAATAGAGCCAGACTCAGGTTTTATCAGGTGCTTCCTGCACTTGCAGCACTGACCCCTTGTCGTCCGTCACCAGCAATCCGCTGGGCTGCGAGCCTTTCATTGGTTGTTCGGCGATCGGCATATCTGCGGTACGAAAGATACTGACGCCTTGTTCCCCTGCCTTCAGGGTTACGAGTTTTCCATCCTGATAGAAGTAGCGCGTGCGGACGGTGTTCTGTGGCATGACGTGTGCTCCCGTGTCTGTTGGTAGCTGCACTTTGTCAGTGTCCACCCGCCCATGCCACTGGCAGAAATATCAGGTGCAGCCTGGGTAGCAAGACCTTGGTTGATTAGTCAGTCAGTGCAACGCTCGTTAGAATGCAGCGTATTCTTGATGGCCAAATGCAAATGTCTACATTTCGTATCTTTCTCGCCGCTGTACTGGTCACCGGCCTTGCCGGCTGCGCAACCCCTGGCAAACCCACTGCCAGCAAACTGACCCACAAATCACCCCAGCAATACGCCGCCTGCGTACTGCCCAAGTGGCAAGCGCTGGCGCCACAGGCCACGCAGAAGTCGATCGCCCATGGCTACCGGCTGACGGCCCCCAGCGCTGTGGCATCCGATGACGTGTTGGACGTAGTCGATTCCCGCGAGGGTAGCCGCGCGACGTTCTACAAAGGCAGCTTTCTGTCTGGTGACAAATTGCGCCAGGCTGCCAAGGAATGCCTGGACTGAATCAGTAGCCCGAGCCGCTTGAGCCGCCCATGCTGGGCAGGCGGGCCCTGCGCTGGGCATTGCTCCATTCGGCGCAGGTCATGAAAGCGGTATTGTCCACTTTGCCGGTGCCGTCGAAGCTGACGCTGTAAGGTTGCCGGTTGTCGGCCTTGGTCAGCATGTAGTCGAAGCAGGTGCCGGGTACCACGGTGCGCTCAGTCTCGGCAGCGGGTTTGCCGCCGATCTGCATGACCTGGTCTTTGCTCATGCCGTTGTCGACTTTCGCAACCAGCGGCTGGTCGTGGTACAGCGCGGAGTTGGACGAGCAGGCAGAAAGCGCTGTCAGTGCAAAGATCAGCGCATGAAAGGGTTTGTTCATGGCAGTGCTCCGGTAGAGGATGCCAATCGCCTGATTGCCGGTTGGCAGCAGGGCGAGATCACGAACACTTGACCCCCTGTGGGAGCGGCTTTAGCCGCGAACACCGGCGCAGCCGGTGCCATGCAGCGCGTTGGATTCTTCGCGGCTAAAGCCGCTCCCACAGGGTACGCGGACCGCTTGCGAACTCCGTTCTCTACATGACAGCGCAACCCGAAAGGCTGGGCGATCTCCCACAGGGTTCGAGCAAGGCAATTGCTTGCTCTATCAGCCTACATCACCGCGCTTGTTCAGCTGCTCGCACTGCACCTGCGCATCCGTCCTGCTTGGATAGCTGGGCTTGAGCCGCTCCTTCGCTTGGTTGTCGTAAATGTCGAACCCCCCACAAACGGTAGCGGCGTAATAGCGGCTACCCACGCGGAACGACTCCTTTTCGATCGGTACAGCGGGAACGATAACGAATCTTGGTTGCATTTTTCGTGCCTCCCCAGGCAGAGACTTAAGTATTAGTCTGACCATGGATAAGCATCAAGGAGGCTCATGAATAAAACGCGGTTTTCGTGAACGACAGGTCCACGCCCGTACTGTCATCAAATGAAAACCCGCTGTCGTCCGATGCGAAGCACCCCGCCCACCAAGGGCATACAGTCCAATCACCCAGAACTGACGCCATGCGTCCAGATCGATGATTGGAGAGACAAGCATGTCCAAAGTCGTACGTTTCCATCAGACCGGCGGCCCCGAGGTGCTGCGCTACGAGGACGCCGAGGTCGGCGAGCCCGGCCCGGGGCAGGTGCGCTTGCGCCAGGTGGCGGTGGGGCTGAACTACGCCGATACCTATTTCCGCAACGGCACCTACCCGATCCCGCTGCCCAACGGCATTGGCGTGGAAGCGGCCGGCGTGGTCGAGGCGGTGGGTGAGGGCGTGACCCAGGTGGCGGTCGGTGACCGGGTCACCTACACCGGTTTCCTCAACACCCTGGGCGCTTATTGCACCGAGCGCCTGATCCCTGCTGCCGCGCTGATCAAGCTGCCAGATACCATCGCCTTCGAAACCGCGGCCGCCATGACCATGCGCGGCCTGACCTCCGCCTACCTGCTGCGTCGGCTCCATGATTTCAAACCCGGCGACAGCGTGCTGCTGCATGCCGCTGCTGGCGGGGTCGGCCTGATCGTCGCGCAGTGGGCGCGGCTGCTGGGGCTGAACGTGATCGGCACGGTGTCCACCGAGGCCAAGGCCGAAGTGGCGCGTGCCCATGGCTGCAACCACGTCATCAACTACAGCGTCGAGGACGTGGCCACGCGCGTGCGTGAGTTGACCGACGGGGTGGGGGTGAATGTGGTGTTCGACAGCGTTGGCAAGAACACCTTCATGGGCTCGCTCGATTCGCTCAAGCGCCGCGGCCTGATGGTATGCGTCGGCACGGCGTCGGGCACCATCCCGCCGTTCGACCCGCAGTTGCTGGCGATCAAGGGCTCGCTGCAGCTCACCCGCCCGGCACTGGCCGACTTCATCGCCGACCCGGCGGAAAAGGCCGACCTGGCCGGCGAGCTGTTCGACCACGTCGGCAGCGGGCGCATCCGTATCGAGATCAACCAGCACTACGCACTGCAGGATGCCGTCCAGGCCCACCGCGACCTGGAAGCGCGCAAGACCACCGGCTCGTCGATCTTCGTCATCTGAAGAGGGCAACAGCATGCACATCGAACAACTGACCTGCGCGATCGGGGCCGAGGTAAGTGGGGTCAACCTGGCCGACGCGATCCACGACGACGACCTGTTCGCCCAGCTGCGCGCGCAGTTGCTCCGGCACCGTGTGCTGTTCCTGCGCGACCAGCACTTCAGCCGCGCCGAACACGTGGCCTTTGCGCGCCGCTTCGGCGACCTGGAGGACCACCCGGTGGCCGGCAGCGACCCGGAACACCCGGGCCTGGTGCAGATCTACAAGCGCCCGGACCAGCCCAACGACCGCTATGAAAATGCCTGGCACACCGACGCCACCTGGCGCGAGGCCCCGCCGATGGGCTGTGTGCTGCGCTGCATCGAATGCCCGCCAGTGGGCGGCGACACGATGTGGGCGAACATGGTGCTGGCCTATGAAAACCTGCCAGGCGATGTGAAGGCCAAGATCGAAGGCCTGCGCGCCCGCCACAGCATCGAGGCCAGCTTTGGCGCCGCCATGCCGCTGGAAAAGCGCCTGGCGTTGAAGGCGCAGTTCCCCGATGCCGAGCACCCGGTGGTGCGCACGCACCCGGAAACCGGCGAGCAGGTGCTGTTCGTCAACGCCTTCACCACCCATTTCAGCAACTACCACACCCCGCAGCGGGTGCGCTTCGGCCAGGACGCCAACCCCGGTGCCAGCGACCTGCTGCGCTACCTGATCAGCCAGGCCTACCTGCCGGAGTACCAGGTGCGCTGGCGCTGGCAGCCCAACAGCGTGGCGATCTGGGACAACCGCAGCACCCAGCACTACGCCGTCATGGACTACCCGCCGTGCCACCGCAAGATGGAGCGCGCCGGGATCAAGGGCAGCCCCACGTTCTGAGTTCGTCGCCGTCGCTGGCGGCAACCGCACAATAACAATAGCGAGGACTACAGCATGCAATTCTTCGACGATTCGTTGCACCCGGAAAACATGGAAAAGGTGGTGATCACCGTGGCCCCCTATGGCCCGGAGTGGATGCCCGAAGACTTCCCGGAAGACATTCCCCTGACCATGGACGAGCAGGTGCAGAAGGCCGTCGACTGCTACGAGGCAGGCGCCACCGTGTTGCACCTGCATGTGCGTGAACTGGACGGCAAAGGCTCCAAGCGCCTGTCCAAGTTCAACGAGCTGATCGCCGGGGTGCGTGAGGCGGTGCCGGACATGATCATCCAGGTTGGCGGGTCGATTTCCTTCGCCCCGGAAAGCGAAGGCGAGGCGGCCAAGTGGCTGTCGGACGACACCCGGCACATGCTCGCCGAGCTGACGCCGCGCCCCGACCAGGTGACCGTGGCCATCAACACCACGCAGATGAACATCATGGAGTTGCTGTACCCCGAGTACCTGGAAGGCACCTCGCTGGCCAGCCCGGCGATTCATGCCGCCTACAGCGAGATGACCGTGCCGGCCGGCCCGGCCTGGGTCCGCGAGCACCTGCGCCGCCTGCAGGCCAGCAACATCCAGCCGCATTTCCAGCTGACCGGCATGCATGCCCTGGAGACGCTCGAGCGCATCGTCCGCCGCGGTGACTACATGGGGCCGCTGAACCTGACCTGGATCGGCATCGGCGGCGGCTTCGACGGCCCCAACCCGTTCAACTTCTTCAACTTCATCCACCGCGCGCCGGACGGTTGCACCCTGACCGCGGAATCGTTGCTGAAGAACGTGCTGCCGTTCAACACCATGGCCCTGGCGATGGGCCTGCACCCGCGCTGCGGCAACGAAGACACCATCATCGACCAGCATGGCAAGCGCTTCACCTCGGTGCAGCAGATCCAGCAGACTGTGCGCGTGGCCCACGAGCTGGGCCGCGAGATTGCCAGCGGCAAGGAAGCACGCGCCCTTTACCGCATCGGGCAGCAGTACGACAGTATCGAGCAGACCTTGAAGGCCAACGGCATGGCGCCGAATCGCCAGCCGGGTGTGAAGGGTGTGCCGCAGCGTACCTGACACGGCAGGCACGTCCTCTTCGCGGGCATGCCCGCTCCCACAGGTGCGGTGTTGGCCCAACGGTTGACGCGGTACCTGTGGGAGCGGGCGAGCCCGCGAAGAGGGCCGCAAAAGCAACATGAATGTTGGCTGTAACCCATAACAACAAGAACAACCTCACGCCCCACACCCAAGGAGGCAACATGGCCACCTATCTCGCCAGTGCCGAAGATTCCGGCACCGACACCGCCCACAGCGTCCCCCGGCGCTATGCCTGGGTGGTCTTCGCCCTGACCTTTGGCCTGTTGATCTCCGACTACATGTCGCGCCAGGTGCTCAACGCGGTGTTCCCGCTGCTCAAGGGCGAATGGGCATTGAGCGACAGCCAGCTCGGCTTGCTCAGCGGCATCGTCGCGCTGATGGTCGGCCTGCTGACATTTCCGCTGTCGCTGTTGGCCGACCGCTTCGGCCGGGTACGCAGCCTGGTGCTGATGGCGGTACTGTGGAGCCTGGCCACCCTCGGCTGCGCCCTGGCGGAAAACTACCCGCAGATGTTCATCGCACGGTTTCTGGTCGGGGTGGGCGAGGCGGCCTACGGCAGTGTCGGCATTGCAGTGGTGGTCGCCGTGTTCCCCCGCGACATGCGCTCGACCCTGGCCGGGGCGTTCATGGCCGGTGGCATGTTCGGCTCGGTGCTGGGCATGGCCCTGGGCGGTGTGCTGGCCCAGCACCTGGGCTGGCGCTGGGCATTCGCCGGCATGGCGCTGTTCGGCCTGGTGCTGGCGATGCTGTACCCACTGATCGTCAAGGAGGCGCGTATTGTGCCTCGGTGCGCGCAGCATTTGCAGGGCAAGGCCAGTCGCCCGCTGCGCACGCTGTACAGCAGCCGTTCGGTCATCGCGGCCTACGTCGGCAGTGGGCTGCAGCTGTTCGTCGGCGGCACCGTGATCGTGTGGATGCCCAGTTACCTGAACCGCTATTACGCCATGGGCACCGACCGCGCCGGGGCGATTGCCGCGGTCATCGTGCTGTGCAGCGGCATCGGCATGATCCTCTGTGCCATGCTCTGCGACCGCCTCGGGCGGCAGCGCCCGGACCGCAAGATCAGCCTGGCAATTGCCTACTGCCTGGGCAGTTGTGCGCTGCTGTCCATCGCTTTCGCACTGCCAGCCGGCACCGCGCAACTGGTGCTTATCTGCCTGGGCATGATGATTGCCGCCGGCACCAACGGCCCGTCCAGTGCCATGGTCGCCAACCTCACCCACGCCTCGGTGCACGGCACCGCGTTCGCAACCCTGACCCTGGCCAACAACCTGTTGGGCCTGGCAACCGGGCCGCTGATCACTGGGCGCGTTTCCGACCTGATCGGCCTGCATGCCGCCTTCCAGCTGGTGCCGCTGATGAGCATCGGCGCGGCGGCCGTGTTTTTCCTTGCCAAACGTCATTACCACCGCGACATGGAGCGTCTGCATGCACCGGCACAGAACGCTGCTGGCGTACCCCGGGAGTTGAAACCGTGAAACAGCTGTTGTCCGTCGAAGTGTTCTTCGATTTCGTCTGCCCGTGGTGCCTGATTGGCCAGCGGCACCTGCAGGCCGCCCTGTTGCTGTTGCAGCGCGAACAGCCGCAAGTGCAAGTACAACTGCAATGGCGAGGTGTGCAGTTGTTGCCTGGCTTGCCAGCTGGTGGCGTGCCGTTCCATGCCTTTTATCTGCAGCGCCTGGGCAGCGAGGAGGCGGTGCGCGAGCGCCAGGCCCAGGTGCGCGCCGCTGCTCGCGTGGTCGGTGAGGACATCGACTTCACGCGTATTCGCCGCATGCCCAACACCGCCAATGCCCATCGGCTGCTGCAACGGGCCACCCGGCTGCTGGATGCATCGCAACTGGAAAACCTGCTGGCACAGCTGTTCATCGCCTATTTCCACCAGGGCCGCGACCTGGGGGATAGCCGCACATTGCTCGACATCGCCCAGTGTTGTGGGCTGGAGGCCGTACAGGTTGCCGACTGCCTGCGTGACGACAGCAGCCCGTTCCTCGATGGGGCAGGGCGCGCAGGCAGTGCCGTGCCGCGTTTCCGCTTCAATCAGGGGCCGCTCATCGCTGGCGCGCAGCCTGCCGAGGTGCTGTTTGCGGCCATGACCGAAGCGCTGCAAGAGGTTGAACGGGTATGACCCGGCGTATTGCACTGGCCCCCCATCAGGTGCCGGAACGTAACGGCCGCGTGCTGCTGGCCTGCGAAGGGCGCAGCGTGGCGCTGTTCAACGTGGCCGACTCGCTCTATGCCATCGAAGACAGCTGCCCGCACCAGGGCGCATCGTTGTGCGGCGGGCGGCTGGAGGGCCGTGTCATCCAGTGCTGCGCGCATGGCCTGCGCTTTGACCTGGCCAGCGGCTACCTGGTCAATTCCAGGGCTTTGAAGGTTGCCAGCTACCCGGTCGAGCAGCAGGGCGGGCAGGTCTACATCGTGTTTGACAGTGAGGAAGCGGGGCAATGAATACACTGGCACTGAGCGCTACCCATCAGCGTATCCGCACCCTCGCCCCGGGAGTGGTGGTCAGCCTTATCGTCGGCGCGGCCGCCAGTTTCCTCAGCGAGCATTACGCGGCGCCGGTCATGCTGTTTGCCCTGCTGCTGGGGATGGCACTGAACTTTCTCGCGGTCGACGGCCCCTGCAAGGCCGGTATCGAATTTACCGCCCGCACGGTACTGCGCCTGGGTGTGGCGCTGCTTGGCATGCGCATCACCCTGGACCAGATCGCCAGCCTGGGCTGGAAACCCGTGGTCCTGGTCATCACCCTGGTGGTGGTGACGATCCTGGCCTCGGTGGTGGTGGCCAAGGTGCTGGGTTTTTCACGGCTGTTCGGCATGCTCACCGGCGGTGCCACGGCCATTTGCGGTGCCTCGGCGGCGCTGGCACTGGCAGCGGCCTTGCCCCAGCACCCGCGCAAAGAGCATGCAACGCTGTTCACCGTGATCGGCGTGTCGGCGCTGTCGACCCTGGCGATGATCCTCTACCCGATGATCGCCCAGTGGTTGCACCTGTCACCCGCGCAGGCCGGGGTCTTCCTCGGTGCGACCATCCACGACGTGGCGCAGGTGGTGGGGGCCGGCTACAGCATGTCCACCGAGACCGGTGACATTGCCACGGTGGTCAAGCTGATGCGGGTGGCCATGCTGTTGCCGGTCATTGTCTGCGCGGCCATGATCACCCGGCGCCAGGGCCTGGAGGCCGGTGGCCAGCGGCCGCCCTTGCTGCCATGGTTCGCCGTCGGCTTCCTGCTGCTGGCCTGCGTCAACAGCACAGGCTGGGTGCCCGCCGCGGTGCAGGGCGGTATCAACGACCTGTCGCGTGGCTGCCTGGTGGTGGCGATCAGTGCCCTGGGCATGAAAACCCAACTCAAGGCGCTGGCTTCGGTCGGGGTAAAACCTATTGCGCTGATGGTAGGGGAGAGCGTGTTTCTGGTGTTGCTGGTGCTGGGGCTGATGCACTGGTGCCTGTAGGACACTTCGTGAATATTACCGTAGATACAGCATAGGGCGCCGGGCTCGCTTCGGACTTTTTTCGTCAATGCTTTTATTTAGGACCTGGCAAAACTGTCAGTTGCTATTGTCGTGCAAGTGATAGACGCTTCACGTTGCAGTTTGTTCATGACTGTCAGTGTATTTCTAACGGTGCTTTGGAGCGTTGAGGAATTAAAAATGCTTGCTACTGACTCCCGAGGAACGATATTGCTGGTGTGGGGTGCGATGGAAGAAGTCGAAAATCGAACCTATTCTCCTTATGGGTTTGTCTTGAAAAATGATACAGGGGAGATTTTGCTGGCTTACATGGGCGAAATGTTAGATGTATTCGTCGGGTGTTACTTGCTAGGAAGCGGCTATAGAGCATATCGCCCCTCACTCATGCGGTTCATCTCGCCTGACGGGTTGAGTCCTTTTGCTGAAGGGGGTATAAACTGTTATGCTGGTCTGGCCAACGACCCTATTAATAATATTGATCCAAGCGGGCGCTCAATTCTGAACTATATCAAGGCTAAAGTGCCTTTCGGGCTGGCACCGCACACAAGGGCGCGATACAAGACTATCCAGAAATTTGGGTTATCTGAGGTCAGCCCCCTCCAGTCTACTGAGAATCGTAATGGTCGCTTGGATAAGAGTGCACTTTTTAAACACAATCCAGAAGCCGTAAAATCACGCATGCACCAAGATTTTCGTCGAATTGACACTGTAGGGGACGCCCAGGCTTTAGTGGGTACACGGCATAAGTTTATTTTTACGAGCAGAGGGGAGTTGCTCACGGGGAACGTTGGCGGCGGATATTTTGCTCATCCTGATTTGAGGGTAATGTCCAAGGGGCGCGATAATAATGTTGTAGCTGCGGGGATGATTGCCTTTAGGGATGGAAAAATTTTGCTTTCGGGAAATACAGGGCACTACCGTGCAAGTCAAAGCGAGCGCCCCAATAGTTTTGATCCGGTTATTTACTATCTTGGTAAATTGGGTGTAGATGCGGAATTGATTAGGGGTAATCCAAGTTTCTTTCCTTAGGCGCATGTGCTCTGCTTTTATGTGGCATCTGTCATGTCCAGTAGTAGTTGTCAATGTGGCTTGCAAGGCGCGCGGCTTTTTGTTCTCGCTGGATAAGTGGTAACGAGTTAGTGTGTAAGTTACATATTTGGCAAGGCCGGACTTTCAGAGTGCGGCAGCAGGCACAGCCTCGGCTCAAGGTTGCAGTGTTCAGGTCCTAAAGCTTTTGTAAATAATACGAAAGTTGGTTTCAATAGCGTGCGCCGCTAGTTTCACTGCGTTTTGGACACTGTGCTATTAGTATGTTAACCGATCAGATGGCCTGAGTAAGCCGGGCTCGGGCTTGCACTTCATCAAGCACAGCGGGATGACGGGGTGCATTCGATAGTGGTCGCAGTTGCGCCGTAGTAGCTCGGCTTCTTAATCCCTCTGCACATCCCGCTGGGCCCGCCAACTGGCCGGCGGCATGCCGAACTGGGCGATGAACCAGCGGGTGAACGAGCTGGGCATCGAATAACCCAGCATGTCGGCGATACGCCCCAGCGAATAGCCGGGGTTTTCCAGGTAGCGCATCACCAGGTCACGGCGCACGCTGTTGATCAGGTCCTTGAAGGTCAACCCGCTTTCTTCCAGGCGCCGCTGCAGGGTGCGCACGTTCATGCCCTGGGTCTGTGCCACCTGCTCGATGGTGGCGCGGCCCATGGGCAGCAGCAGGTAGATGGTCTTGCGTAGCTCCAGCTCCAGCGACGGCGTGCCGCCCGCCGGCAGGCTGTCCAGATAGCGTTGCGCCAGGCGCGCCATGGCATCGTTGGCCTGCGGGCTGGCGCTGTCGAGGTCGGCGGCCGGGCAGACGATGCCGTTGAACTCGCTGCCGAACACCAGCGTGCAGCCGAAAATGCGCCGGTGAGTGGCCAGATCGGCAGGCGCCGCGTGGGTGAAGTTGGCACTGACCGGGTGCCAGTGGGCACCTAGCAGTGCCGCGCACAGGCGCATCATCACGCCAATGGCAAGCTCGGTGGCCTGGCGACTGCAGGGCGCGCGTTCGTTGACTACCTCCTCGCGAATGACCACGGTCTTGCCGGCTTCTTCGATGTGGATGGCCAGGGCGTCGTTGAGCAGGTGGCGGTACTGCACGATCACCTGCAGCGCATCACGCAGGGTGCGTTGGTGGCTGAGCAGCAGGCTGATTTCGCCGAAGTCCGACAGTTGCCGCAACTCGGCCATGCGCAGGCCGAAGCTTTCGCAGCGGGTGGCGCTGGCGGAGGCCTCCAGCAAGGTGATGACGCTGGCAACCGGGATCCGCCGGTTGGGGTCATCGAGCAACGCGGCGCTGAGGCCAACCTGTGCCAACAGTGCATGGGGATTGAGGCCCAGGTGGCGGGACACCTCAAGGTAATTGGTCAAACTGGCGGCACGGACTAGGGCAGGCATCTTTTGTTGTTTTCCATGCGGTTTCTTGTTGTTGGGTATGCCGACATGCGTTTTGTGTCTTATAGACTGCGTGTCATGAATTGAAAAGCAAAGCCTTGTATGGGCCATTGTCATCAAATGAAAAGCCCCTGACGCCCAATGTGAAGCACCCAGTGGGTGGGCTGTTTACTGTGAACCTCAAGAGCTACACCGCACACGAGGTTCACCGTGGAAAAACTGCAAACCACTGCCACCGTGCTGATCGTCCCCGGCCTGCGCGACCATGTCGCCGAGCACTGGCAGACCCTGCTCGCAGGCCGCCTGGCCAAGGTGCGCAGCGTACCGCCACTGCGGGTCGATGGCCTGTGCTGCACGGCCCGGGTCGAGGCGATCCAGCGCGAGCTGGACCAGATCGAAGGTGAAGTGATTCTGGTAGCCCACAGTGCTGGCGTGCTGATTGTCGCCCACTGGGCGGCGCGCTACCGGCGGCCGATCAAGGGTGCATTGCTGGCGGCGCCACCTGACCTGAGCGCGCAATGGCCGGCCCACTACCCAAGCCCGACCAGCCTGGCCGAGCGCGGCTGGTCGCCATTACCCCTTGAGCCGCTGCCGTTCCCCAGCATTGTCGCGGCCAGCAGCAATGATCACCTGGCCAGCTTTAGCGCGGCCAGCACCCTGGCCCAAGGCTGGGGTAGCGAACTGGTCGCACTGGGGGCTGTCGGCCACCTCAACCCGGCCTCCGGCTTCGGCCCCTGGCCGCAGGCCGAGGCCTTCATCCAGCGACTGGACCAGCCCAACCTGCAATAGCGCATGGACGCCCCAGCCACGCTCGCAAAAGACGGGCGGCGCAAAAAACAATAACAATACGTGGAGCCATCGTAATGCCAGAACACCGCATTCACCGTGCTGTGAAACCACAGCGCTGCCTGCTCGCCTGCGCCATCGGCCTGCTCACGCTGCCCGCTGCCCAGGCGTTCGAAGTCGATACCGGCAATGAAAACTGGGCCGTGCGCTTCGACAACACCGTCAAGTACAACTATGGCGTGCGCACCGAAAGCGCCGACAAGCGCATGCTGGGCACGCCGAACAGCAACGACGGTGACTACAACTTCCGCAAGGCCGGCACCAACATCACCAACCGGGTCGACCTGCTGACCGAACTGGACGTGGTCTACCAGGGCAACACCGGGTTCCGCGTCAGCACCGCCAGCTGGTACGACAAGGCCTATGACAACACCGGTTCCAATAGCAACCCGTTCGTCAACGGCAACGGCGGCCAGTCCGGCATCAACCCCAGCCTCAATGGCTTGCCCGGCACCGGTGTGCCGCTGGGCAGCCCGCACCTGAGCAACTACGCCCAGCGTTACTACAGCGGCCCGTCCGGTGAAGTGCTGGATGCCTTCGTGTTCTTCAGCCGTGAAGTCGGCGAGGCCTCGCAGGTCAGCGCCAAGCTGGGCCAGCACAACCTGTTCTGGGGTGAAACCCTGCTCAACCCGGTGCATTCGCTGAGCTACGGCCAGTCCGGCCTCGATCTGGCCAAGCTGGCCGCCTCGCCGGGCACCGAGGCCAAGGAGCTGTTCGTACCGCGCAACCAGCTGTCGACCTCGTTCCTGGTCAACTCCGAACTGACCCTGGGCGCCCAGTACTTCTTCGACTGGGACGCAGCCCGCCTGCCCGAAGCCGGTACCTACTATGGCGGCTCGGACGTGGTAGGCGAGGGCGCCCAAAGCTTCCTGCTCGGCCACACCGGCACCCCCGGGCTGATCCCGGTGCGCGGCGCGCTGACCACCATCCGCCGTGGCCATGACCTGAAACCGGGCAAGAGCGGCGACTGGGGCATCATGGCCAAGTGGTCGCCCGAGTGGCTGGGCGGCACCCTCGGCTTCTACTACCGCAAGACCTCCGAAATTCTCCCGCAGGCCTGGCTCGACGCACGTGGCATGACCGTCGCCAACGGCCCGTTCGGCAACCCACCGGGCAGTCGTCAGGGCGCTGTCGGCAACCTGTACAACTCGCTGCAAAGCACTACCTACCAGTTCGCCTACGCCGACGACATCGACATCTACGGCCTGAGCCTGTCCAGGGATGTGGGCGGCATCAGTGTCGGCAGCGACCTGAACATCCGCCACAACATGCCGCTGGCGAGCATCCCGGCAATCGTCAGCGCCCCCGGCCAGGGTGGCCTGGGCGGCGGCTTCGGCCTGCTGCCGGCACGCCTGCCCGGCAGCGGGGTGGTCTACGACGTGCCCAAGGATGGCGACAGCCTGAGCGCCACCGGTGACACCCTGCACTGGACCTTGAACGGCCTGATGACCATTGGTGACACGCCGCTATTCGATTCGGCAACCCTGCTTGGCGAACTGTTCTACAGCAACCTGCTCAAGCTCGATAGCCACAACGAGGCCTTGTACAAGGGCAAGAGCAGCTACCGCGGTATCGACAAGGCCACCCGCGACAACTGGGGCATCGCCGTCAATTTTACCCCTACCTGGTACCAGGTGCTGCCGGGCATGGACCTGAGCATGCCGCTGTCGGTCAACGTTGGTCTGGACGGCGTGTCGCCGGTGCAGGGCGGTGGCGCCGAGAACACCGGCAACTATGCGGTAGGCGTGAGCGCCGCGATCTACAACCAGTACTTCGTCGACCTCAAGTACGTCGACAGTTTCGGTGAGACCAAGGCCTGCAAGGACGGCCAGACCGACGGCAGCACCCCCAACGCCCTGGACGGCGAACAGGATTACACCTGCTACGGCGGCGGCTACGCCTCCTTCTCCGGCGGTGGTGCCACCACCGAGGACCGTGGCGCCCTGTACCTGACCGTCAAGACGACCTTCTGAGTCATGTTTCCTACAGCCTACACAGGAAGACAACCATCATGAATTTCGTACGTACCCTGCTGGCCTCGTGCCTGTCACTGGCCGCCCTGAGTGCTGCCCAGGCCGCCGTTTCCACTGACCAGGCCGCGCGCCTGGGCACCAGCCTGACCGTCATTGGCGCGGAAAAGGCCGGCAACGCCGATGGCTCGATCCCGGCCTACCAGGGCGGCCTGCTGACGCCGCCGGCCAGCTACCAGAGCGGCGCCAGCATGCGCCCCGACCCGTTCGCCAGCGACAAGCCGCTGCTGGTCATCGATGGCAAGAACGCCGAGCAGTACAAGGGCCAGCTGACCGCCACCACCCTGGAACTGCTCAAGCGCTACCCCAGCTACCGCGTCGATGTGTACCCGACCCACCGTAGCGTGGCGCTGCCGCAAGCGGTACTCGACAACACCCGCAAGAACGCCACTGGCGCCAACAGCAAGGAGGGTGGCACTGCGGTAGACAACGTGCTGCCCGGCATACCGTTCCCGATCCCGCAGAACGGCGCCGAGGCCATGTGGAACTTCCTGCTGCGCTACCAGGGCGTGAGCATGACTGCCAAGTACGACTCGTGGAACGTCGACGCCGCCGGCAAGCCATCACTCTCGACCACCGGCCAGGCCAATATCAGCTACCCGATCTACGAGGACATGGCCAAGCCGATCGGTGCCAAGGACACCTACTACCAGATGAAGCTGGTGTACACCGGGCCCGCACGCCGTGCCGGCGAAGCGATGATGCTGCGCGATGCCGCCAACCCGCTGGTGCAGCCACGCAGCGCCTGGCAGTACCTGCCGGGCCAGCGCCGGGTCAAGCTGGCACCGAACCTGGCATACGACACGCCCAACCCGGGTACCTCGGGTTCGGGTACCTACGATGACGTGTTCGTCTTCAACGGTGCGCTGGACCGCTACGACTGGACCCTGGTCGGCAAGCAGGAAATGTACGTGCCGTACAACACCTATCAGCTGACCTACAACACCGACGTCAAGCAGGTGATCACCCCCAACCACCTGGCGCCACAGTTCGTGCGCTGGGAGAAACACCGGGTGTGGGTGGTGGAAGGCAAGCTCAAGGACGGTGCACGACATATCTACCACAAGCGCCGCTTCTACCTCGACGAAGACAGCTGGATCGCCCTGGCCTCGGACCAGTACGACGCCCGTGGCCAGCTGTACCGCGGCTCGTTCGCCTTCCTCACCCAGAGCTACGACAAACAGACCCCGGACGCCACGCCGTTCATGATCTACGACCTGATCGGCGGCACCTACAACCTCAATGGTGTAGTCGGAGCCTACGGCGGCATCCGCTACATCGACCCGCTGTCGAAAACCCAGTGGTCGCCCGAGTCGCTGGCCGGCAATGGCATCCGCTGAACGCACGGAGCATAGATGGCAATGTCTGTCTTCAAACGATGCAGCGTGGTCGTTCTGGCCTTGGCCGCGCTGCAGGGCGCGGCCCAGGCGGCGCCCTTCACCGATGTGCTGGACCTGCCCGCGATGCCCAGCGCCCTGGTCGCCAGCAGCGCCTTGCGCGATGTAACCCAAGCCGGGCAGCGCCTGGTTGCGGTGGGCCCGCGTGGGCACATTGTGTATTCCGATGACCACGGCGCGCACTGGCAGCAAGCCCAGGTACCGGTCAGCGCCGACCTCAATGCCGTGAGCTTCGCCACGCCCGAACTGGGCTGGGCAGTGGGCCACGATGGCGTGGTGCTGCACAGCCGCGATGGCGGCGTGCACTGGCAGAAGCAGCTGGATGGCCGGGCGCTGGCCGAACAACTGCCGGGCACGGGTAGCGACAATGCCTTGCTCGACGTGTGGTTCAGCGATGCCCGCAATGGCTATGCGGTCGGAGTGTTCAACCTGCTGTTGCGTACCGTTGACGGCGGCGAGCACTGGCAGCCCTGGCTCGACCACAGCGATAACCCGCAAGGCCTGCACCTGACCAGCCTGGCCGCGGTGGGGGACGAGCTGTACATCACCGGCGAGCAAGGCCTGCTGCTGAAGCAGGACGGCGAGCGCTTCAGCCGTGTCGAAACACCCTACGCCGGCACGCTGTTCGGGGCTGTCGGCAAGCCCGGCGTACTGCTGGTCTATGGCCTGCGTGGGCATGCCTACCGCAGCACCGACGGCGGCCAGCAATGGCAAGCAGTCAGCAGCAGTGTGAACACCAGCCTCACCGCCGCTGGTGTCGACCGTGACGGCCAGCTGTGGCTGGCCAGTCAGGCCGGCGACCTGCTGCTCAGCCGGGACGATGGCGCCAGCTTCCGCCCGGTGCCGCAAAGCGCCCGTGGCCCGGTGACCGCGCTCGCCACCGATACCGGCAACGGCCTGGTACTGGTCGGCGAGCGGGGCGTGCGCAACCAGGCCGGTAACCCCACGCTGCACCCATAACAAGAGAAGACCCTGATGGCCGCTACCCGCCAAGACACCCTTCCGGTAATCCGTAATCTCGACGATTTCGACCCACGCTCGGGCAACGGCCTGGAGCGCCTGGTGTTCAACCATCGCCTGCCGTTCCTGCTGTGCATGCTGCTGGCGACCTTGGTGCTGGGCTACATGGCGCTGACCCGCCTGGAGCTGCGCCCCAGTTTCGACAAGATGCTGCCGCAGAGCCATCCCTACATCCAGAACTACCTGGAAAACCGCCCATCGCTGCGTGGCCTGGGCAACGCAGTGCGGGTGGTGGTAGAGAACACCCAGGGCGACATCTTCGACCCGGGCTACCTGCAGACCCTGCGTCACATCAACGACGAACTGTTCCTCAGCCAGGGCGTGGACCGGGCCTGGGTGAAGTCGCTGTGGAGCCCGGCGGTGCGCTGGACCGAGGTGACCGAGGAGGGCTTCCAGGGCGGCCCGGTGATGCCCGACGGTTACCAGGGCGTGGCGGGTGACATCGAACAATTACGGCAGAACATCGAGCGCGCCAACATCGTCGGCAGCCTGGTGGCGCGCGACTTCAAGTCGAGCATGCTGATCGTGCCGCTGCTCGACCAGGACTCGGCCACTGGCAAAGGCCTCGACTACCATGCCTTCTCGCAAAAGCTCGAACAACTGCGCAGCCAATACCAGGCCAGCGGCCAGTACCGCATCCATGTCATCGGCTTTGCCAAGCTGATGGGTGACCTGATCGACGGGCTGATCCAGGTGATGGCGTTCTTCGCCCTGGCGGTGCTGACCAGCCTGCTGATCATCTACTGCTATACCCGTTGTGTGCGCAGCACCTTGCTGGTGGTGCTGTGTTCGCTGACTGCGGTGGTGTGGCAACTGGGCATCGTCGCCTGGCTGGGCTACGCCATCGACCCGTATTCGATCCTGGTGCCGTTCCTGATCTTCGCCATTGGCGTATCCCACGCGGCGCAGAAGATGAACGGCATCCTCCAGGACATCGGCCGTGGCACCCACCGCCAGGTGGCGGCGCGCTATACCTTCCGCCGCCTGTTCGTGGCCGGGGTGACCGCGTTGCTGGCCGATGCGGTGGGTTTTGCCGTGTTGATGCTGATCGACATCCCGGTGATCCAGGACCTGGCGATCACCGCCAGCATCGGCGTGGCGGTACTGATCTTCACCTCGCTGCTGCTGATGCCGGTGGCGCTGTCTTACGCAGGTGTTGGCCGCAAGGCTGCCGAGCGGGCCCTGGAAATTGATGCTCGTTGGGGCTGCAACGCAGCCCCAATCAATCCATGGAGCCTGCTCGACCGCTTCACCGAACGCAAATGGGCCAGCGCCGCACTGCTGGTGGCCCTGGCCTTGGGCGCCATCGGCATCTGGGGCAGCCTGCAATTGAAGATCGGCGACCTCGACAGCGGTGCCCCCGAGCTGCGTGCCGACTCCCGCTACAACCTCGACAACGCCTACATCACCCAGCACTACGCGCTGTCCAGCGATACCTTCGCGGTCATGGTCAAGACCGCTCCGGAAGGCTGCCTGCAATACCAGACGCTGGTCCTTGCCGACCGCCTGGCCTGGCAGCTGCAGCAATTGCCGGGTGTGCAGACCACCGTGTCGCTGGCCAACGCAGTGCGCCAGATCACCGCTGGCACCTACGAAGGCAACCCGCGCCTGAACAGCCTGCAGCGCAACCAGGATGTGCTCAACTACGCCGCCCAGCAGGCCTCGGTCAACGCCCCGGAGCTGTTCAACAACGACTGCTCGCTGATGCCGGTAATCGCCTACCTCAAGGACCATCGCGCTGACACCCTGGCCCAGGTGGCTGCCGTGGCCGAGCGCTTTGCCCAGGCCAACAGCAGCGCCGAACAGCAGTTCCTGCTGGCCGCCGGCAGTGCCGGCATCGAGGCCGCCACCAACGTGGTGGTTCGCGAGGCCAACCACCGCATGCTGTTGCTGGTGTACCTGGCGGTCACGCTGTTCTGCCTGTTCACCTTCCGCAGCTGGCGCGCCACGCTGGTGGCGATCCTGCCGCTGATGCTCACCTCGGTACTGTGCGAGGCGCTAATGGTGGCCATGGGCATTGGCGTCAAGGTCGCCACCTTGCCGGTGATCGCCCTGGGCGTGGGCATAGGCGTGGACTACGCGCTGTACCTGCTCAGCGTGCAGCTGCACTACCAGCGTACCGGGCTTAGCCTGGCCCAGGCCTACCGGAAAGCCGTGGCCTTCACCGGCCGGGTGGTGGGGCTGGTCGGCATTACCCTGGCGGCCGGCGTGGTCGGCTGGGCCTGGTCGCCGATCAAGTTCCAGGCCGACATGGGCCTGCTGCTGACCTTCATGTTCCTGTGGAACATGCTCGGCGCGCTGGTGCTGATCCCTGCATTGTCGCATTTCCTCCTGCGTGGCCAGGCCGCCCCGGCGCCTGCCGAGGCCCAGGCCACGCCGCTTCCGCAAACCCAAGAAACCGAGTGCTCGCCTCATGTCTGATTACCTTGCGCCACTGCGCGACATGGATTTTCTGTTCAACGAAGTGTTCGACATCCCGGCCTGGTGGGCACAAACGCCCGCCCTGGCCGAGCAGGTCGATGGCGACACTGCCCAGGCCGTGCTGGAACAGGCCGGCAGGCTGATTGCCGAGGTGGTGGCGCCGCTCAACCGCAGTGGCGACGAGCAGGGCTGCCGCTGGGAGGCCGGCCAGGTGCGTACCCCCGACGGCTTTGCCGATGCCTACCGGGCATTTGCCGCGGATGGTTGGGTGGGTGTGGCCGGTGCCCCGGAATACGGGGGCATGGGCATGCCGAAAGTGATCGGCGCCCAGCTCGAAGAAATGCTCAATGCCGCCAATCTGTCGTTCGGCCTGTACCCGATGCTGACCGCCGGGGCTTGCCTGGCGCTGCTCAACCATGCCAGCGAGCCGTTGAAGGCGCTGTACCTGCCGCCCATGTACCAAGGGCGCTGGACCGGTTCGATGTGCCTGACCGAGCCGCATGCTGGCACCGACCTGGGCCTGATTCGCACCCGCGCCGAGCCGGTTGCCGATGGCCGTTATCGCATCAGCGGTACCAAGATCTTCATCACTGGCGGTGAGCAGGACCTGACCGAGAACATCATCCACCTGGTACTGGCGCGGCTGCCGGATGCGCCCGCCGGGCCCAAGGGCATCTCGCTGTTCCTGGTGCCCAAGGTGCTGGTTGACGCCGACGGCGCGCTGGGTGAGGCCAATGCGGTGAGTTGCGGTTCGATCGAGCACAAGATGGGCATCAAGGCCTCGGCCACCTGCGTGATGAACTTCGACGGTGCAATCGGCTACCTGGTGGGCGAGCCGAACAAAGGCCTCAACGCGATGTTCACCATGATGAACTACGAGCGCCTGGGCGTAGGTATCCAGGGCCTGGCCCTGGGCGAACGCTCCTATCAGGGTGCCATCGCCTATGCCCGTGACCGCCAGCAGGGCCGTGCACCGAACGGCGCCGAAGCACCGCAGCAAAGCGCTGACCCGATCATCGTCCACCCGGACGTGCGGCGCATGCTGCTGACCATGAAAGCGCTGAACGAAGGCGGGCGGGCCTTTTCCACCTATGTGGCGCTGCAGCTGGACCTGGCCAGATACAGCGAAGCCCCGGTCGTGCGCGCCCAGGCCGAAGCCAGGGTGGCGCTGCTCACACCGGTGGCCAAGGCCTTCCTCACCGACATGGGGCTGGAGACCACCGTGCACGGCCAGCAGGTGCTGGGCGGTCATGGCTATATCTGTGAGTGGGGCCAGGAGCAGCTGATCCGCGACTGCCGCATCACCCAGATCTACGAAGGCACCAATGGTATCCAGGCGCTAGACCTGGTGGCGCGCAAGCTGTTTGGCGATGGCGGCCAGGCCTATCGCAGTGTGTCCGACGAAATCACCACCTTTGCCGAGGCATTGCCCACGGCATGTGCAGAGTTCGGCGCGCCATTGCTGGCCGCCGTGCGCAATCTCGACGAGCTGACTGACTGGTTGCTCGACCGGGCCCAGGGCAACCCGCGCGAGCTTGGCGCGGCGGCGGTGGAGTACCTGCAGGTGTTTGGTTACACCTTCTACGCCTACCTGTGGGCACGCATGGCCGTGGCATGCCAACACCATGCGGCCCCCGAGCCGTTCCACCTGAGCAAGCTGGGTACCGCGCGGTTCTACTTTGCCCGCCTGCTGCCACGTATTCACTCGCTGAGCGCCAGCGTCAGGGCCGGTAGCGACAGCCTGTACCTGCTCGAGGCCGGGCAACTGTGAAGGCCGCCGACATGATCACCACTCGCGTCATGCCCGCGGCCGAGCAGGCCTACGCCTATCCGCTGCTGATCAAGCGCCTGCTGCTGTCGGGCGTGCGCTACCAGCCCAATCAGGAAATCGTCTACGCCGACAAACTGCGCTACACCTACACCACGCTGCTCGAACGCATCCAGCGGCTGGCCAATGTGTTGACCGCCGCCGGGGTCAAGCCTGGCGACACCGTGGCCTTGCTCGACTGGGACAGCCACCGGGCGCTGGAGTGCTTCTTTGCCGTGCCGATGCTGGGTGCGGTGCTGCACACGGTGAACGTACGGCTGTCCACCGAGCAGGTGCGCTACACCATGAACCATGCCGAGGATCGCCTGGTGCTGGTGCATGACGACTTCCTGCCATTGATGGCGCAGTTATGCGAGGACTTGCCGACGGTCGAGGGCTTCATCCGCCTTGGTGACGGCGGCCCCGTGATGCAGGGCGTGCCGTTGCTGGGCGAGTACGAAGCGCTGCTGGCGGCTGCCGAGCCGCAGTTCGACTTCGCCGATTTCGACGAGCACTCTCTGGCCACGCTGTTCTACACCAGCGGTACCACCGGCAACCCCAAGGGCGTGTACTTCAGCCACCGGCAACTGGTGCTGCATACCCTGGTCGAGCAGGGCACCCTGGCTGCCTGTGGGGAGGTGCCGCTACTGCGCAGCGGCGACGTCTACATGCCCATCACGCCGATGTTCCACGTGCATGCCTGGGGCGTGCCCTATGTGGCTACGGCGTTGGGCATCAAGCAGGTCTATCCCGGGCGTTACGAGCCCAATCGCCTGGTGCGTCTGTACCGCGACGAGGGCGTGACGTTCTCCCATTGTGTGCCCACGGTGCTGCAGATGATGCTGGACAGCGAGGAAGGGCGCTGCGCCGACCTGACCGGCTGGAAAATGCTGCTGGGCGGCAGTGCCCTGACCCTGGGCCTGGCGCAACGCGCCAGCGAGCGCGGCATCAGTGTGCATTGTGGCTATGGCATGTCGGAAAGCTGCCCGCTGCTCAGCATCACCCACCTGAGCGCCGACCTGCTGGCACTGCCCATGGCGCAACAGTTGCCGCTGCGGATCGATGCCGGTGTGCCGATTGCCCTGGTGGACCTGCGCATCGTCGACGCTGAAGGCAATGATGTGCCCCGCGATGGTGAAAGCCTGGGTGAAATCGTGGTGCGTGCGCCATGGTTGACCCAGGGCTACCTGCACGAACCGGAGCAGGGCGCCGCGTTGTGGCTGGGGGGGTGGATGCACACCGGCGACCTGGCCTGCATTGACCCGGCGGGTGTGGTGCGTATTCGTGACCGGATCAAGGATGTGATCAAGACCGGTGGCGAGTGGGTCAGCTCGGTGGCGCTGGAAAACCTGATCAGCCAGCACCCGGCTGTCGCGTCGGTGGCGGTGATCGGCATTCCGGACCCGCAGTGGGGTGAACAACCGTTGGCCTTGGTGGTCCGTTGTGACGGCATGCAGTTCGACCAGGCGGCATTGGCCGGGCACCTGCAGCCGTTTGTCGACAGCGGGCACCTGAACAAATGGGCGATACCGCGGCAGCTGCGTTGCGTGGACGAGATCCCCAAGACCAGCGTTGGCAAGATCGACAAGAAGCGGATCCGGCAGGCATTTCTCTGAACGCTGACAGGACTGGCTGATGGGCACCTGTGGGAGCGGGCATGCCCGCGAAGCAGGCGACGCGGTGGATGGCACCGGCTGCGCCGGTGTTCGCGGGTGAACCCGCTCCCACAGGTACAACACACTCCTTCAGCTGGTGGGG
>NZ_JAMBDI010000025.1:0-16299 GCF_036858055.1 Pseudomonas sp. SF2
CAACATCAGGGGCGCAGTTCAGGGTGTAGGAGCGGCCTTGTGTCGCGATGGGCTGCAAAGCAGCCCCCAGGGCCCTCAGAGGGCGCCGAAAACCTTCTTGGCCAGGCTGGTGGCCGCTTCAGCCGGGTTCTGGCGAATGCTCTGCTCCTGCTTGCCGATCATCTCGAACAGGCCATCCAGTGCCTTTTCAGTCACGTAGTTCTCGATGCTGGCGCTCTTGGCATCGACCACACCCAACGCCACGGCCTGCCCGGCAAAGTTGTTGTACTGCTGAGCCAGGCCAACCTTGTCGGTAGCCTGCTTGACGATCGGCAGGAACTTGGCGCGGATCTGCTCGCGGCTGCTCTTGTTCAGGTACTGGGTGGCCGAGTCGTCACCGCCGCTGAGAATGCCCTTGGCATCGGTCACGCTCATGTTCTTCACGGCATCCACGAGAATCGCCTGGGCCTGCGGCACGGCAGCCTCGGCGGCCTTGTTCATGCTGGTTTCCAGGGCTTCGACCTGTTCACCTTTGCCGAACATCTTCATCGCCTTGGCGGCCTTGCCCAGGTTGCCAGGCAGTTCGATGCGCACGTCCGGGTTGTTGCTGAAGCCGCCCGGGGTGCTCAGTTGCTTGACGGCCAGTTGTGCGCCCTGGGTCAGGGCATCTTTCAGGCCGCCGGTGGCGTCTTTCTGGGTCAGGTCGCCCAGCGACAGGGCCAGGGCGCTGGCCGACAGCAGCAGGCCGGCGCACAGAGTGGTGAAGCGCAGGGAGGTGCGGATCATGAAGCTTTCCTTGTAAACAGATGAATACGGGTATCAGCGGACCGGATCGACCTTGATCCGCACAGGCTGTGGGTCACTGCCGTCGAGCATGACGCCGTGGTGTTCGGTGTTGATGAACAGCAGCTTGCCGTCCAGCTCGATGCGCGCGCTTACCGCATAGCGGTGGCCGGGCTTGACCTGGGCCGGGTCGTAGGTGAGGTGGAATGGCAGCGGTACGTTGCCTTTGACCGGGCCGGCCTGGCGGGCCAGGGTCACGGCAGGGGCATCCATCAGCGAAACATCCTGCAGTTCCACGCTCAAGGTAGCGGCAGGCGGCAGGGCAATACGCTGCAGGTAGAAGACTTCACCGTCCAGGCTGGCCTGGGTGGATGGGGTTTGGCTGGAGCAGGCTGCGAGCAAGGATGCGCAACACAGCATAAAGAGCTTTTTCATGGGGTCTCCGGTGTCCTTGGAGCTGGCTTGTGGCCAACCCCAGGGACTTTAGCGGATTTCCCCGGCTGATAAAGCCTCAGATGGTGGAAGTTTCCAGGCCGTCTTCACGGTGCAATGCCACCTGGCGGATCGACAGGCGTAGTTCGGCCGACAGCACGCGCTTGGCCACGCCTTCAGCCAGCTCGCCCAGCTTGTCGTGATAACCCAGCTTGCCCTGGGCATCTGCATGCAGCACGCCTTGCTCGACCAGGGTCTGGATGAAGTGGCGGAACAGGGTCTTGTCGAAGAACTCCGGGGCGTTCAGGCCGTGCAGGATCGACAGACGCTGGGCCATCATCACGCACAGGTCTTCCAGTTCTTCGGCGCTGAGGCTGTTCTGCCCACTGTTCAGCAGCAGTGAGGTGGCCATGTAGAAGCGCTGCAGGGTCTGGGTGATGGTGCGGGCGAGCAGGGTCAGCAACACGAACTGCCGCGAGCTGGGCGCCGGGCGAATGTAAGTGTCGTCGTCCTGGCGCAGCAGCCCTTGCTCGACCAGCGCTGCCAGCCATTGGTCAATCACCGCGTCCAGTTGCTCCGGCGCCCAGCGCAGGAACAGTTCGGCCTGCAGGTAGGGGTACAGCGCGTGCACATACTGCCCCAGCAGTTCGCGGCTCATGCGCGAGCTGCTGAGGAAGAAGCTGGCCAGCAGCGCTGGCAGGGCGAAGATGTGCAGCACGTTGTTGCGGTAATAGGTCATCAGTACCGCATTGCCTTCATCCAGGTACAGGATGCGGCCCAGGGCGTCCTTCTGCTCGGCCACCAGGTTCATGCTGCGCACGTGTTCGATCAGCGCCTGGCCGTCGCCGTCGGGCAGGGTGGTGTGCGGCGAGTAGGGCACCTGGCGCAGCAAGGCCAGGTACAGGTCGAGTACGCGGGTCAGGGCGCGTTCGTCCAGGGCCAGGCGGCTGGTGGACAGCAGCGCCAGGGCCACCAGGTTGACCGGGTTGATCGCGGCCGCCTCGTTGAGATGGCGGGCCACGGTTTCGCCCAGGCGGGTGGTGGTGGCGTTGAGCCAGTCCGGGCGGTATTGCGGGCCGTGGTCCTGTTCACGCCAGCCGGGCTGTTGCTGGTCGAGGAAGCCGGCCAGGCGGATCGGTTCGCCGAAGTTCACGTATACCTGGCCAAAGCGCTGCTTGAGCGCCCCGAACACCTTGAAGATGTCGAAGATCGACTCCTTCTTCTTGCTGGCACCGCGCAGCTCGCCCAGGTAGGTGCGGCCTTCGAGCACGCGCTCGTAGCCGATGTACACCGGCACGAACACGATCGGCGTGCGCGACGAGCGCAGGAAGCTGCGCAGGGTAATGGCCAGCATCCCGGTGCGTGGCTGCAGCATGCGCCCGGTGCGCGAGCGACCGCCTTCGACGAAGTACTCGACCGGAAAGCCCTTGGTGTACAGGGTGTGCAGGTATTCGTTGAACACCGCGGTGTACAACGGGTTGCCCTTGAACGTGCGGCGCATGAAGAAGGCGCCGCCACGGCGCAGCAGGTTACCCACCAACGGCATGTTGAGGTTGATGCCCGCGGCCACGTGCGGCGGGGTCAGGCCGTTGCGGAACAGCAGGTACGAAAGCAGCAGGTAGTCGATGTGACTGCGGTGGCACGGTACGTAGATCACTTCGTGGCCGGGTGCGATGCCCTGCACCTGCTCGATGTGGTTGACCTTGATGCCGTCGTAGATCTTGTTCCAGAACCAGCTCAGCACCACTTCGAGGAAGCGGATGGCGGTGTAGGTGTAGTCCGAGGCGATCTCGTTGCCATAGCGCAGAGCCTGGGCTTCGGCCTTGGCCTGCGGCAGGTTTTCGCGCTGCGCCTCATCGACGATGGCCTGTCGCACCTGGGGCGCGTGGATCAGGCCCTTGACCAGGTTGCGCCGGTGCGAGATGTCCGGGCCGATGACAGCGGTCTTGAGGTTGCGAAAATGCACGCGCATCAGGCGCTGGGCCATGCGCACGGTGCGCTCGTGGCCCTTGTTGTGCTGCACCAGTTCGCGCAGGTGGATGGGGGCGGAGAACTGCACCCGGGTCTTGCGCCCGAGGATCAGCACGGTCAGCAGCCGGCGCAGGCGCCCGGTAACCGCCCAGCTGTCGGCGAACAGCAGCTTCCACGGGCTGGATTCACTGGCCGGGGTCTGGCCCCAGAACACACTGACCGGAATGATCTGCGAATCCTCTTCGGCATGCTGGCTGACGGCGGCGACCAGACGCTCCAGGGTGGGCGGGGCGCCGCGCTTGTCGTGGCGGCCGAGCCAGTCCGGGTCCGGGGTCAGGTAAAAGAAGGCAGCCGGTTCCTGCAGCGGGCCAACCGCCACCGGCAGCACCGGGCGCGGCAGGCCCGCCTTGGTGCATTCATGGTCGAGCACGGCCAGGTCGGTGAGCGCGGGCGTGGGCAGGGCATAGAACACCGGGCGGCTGCGGTCGAGCTTGAGGGTCAGGGAGGACTGGTTGATGGTCTCGGAGCGCACCCACAGGTACAACAGGCGACGCAGGGCGCCGAAGATCAGGCGGCGCAGGGGGGAACGGGTCATGGGGTGTGTGCCCTGGGAGTGATGTTCAGGTGGGTATTCAGCCAATTAGTCTGCCGTATCCGCGCAAGTTCAGCAAAAATCGCCGAACGGCGCGACAGTCATCAAATTTTTTTGTTCTGTGTCATATACTCGGCCTGCCACTTGCAAGATATTTACGCAAGCGGCGTCGACACAGGGAACAGACCCCTGTGTCTACAAGGCGATCTTCACAATAAAAATCCGGAGTAGTTCAGATGTCGTCTCGTGAGACTGGGAATGTAAAGTGGTTCAACGATGCCAAGGGTTACGGCTTCATTCAGCGCGAAGGTGGTGCGGATGTGTTCGTCCACTATCGGGCGATCCGCGGTGAGGGGCATCGTACCCTGGTCGAAGGACAGCGGGTGGAATACGCCTGCGTGCAGGGCCAGAAAGGCCTGCAAGCCGAGGACGTAGTGGGCCTCTGAGCCTCATGCTGTAAGGCTCGTTGTGGGAGCTGGCTTGCCGGCGATCACCGGCGAAGCCGGTGCCAGGCACCGTGTTGCCTGCATCGGCGGCAAGCCGGGCTCCCACAAAGAATGCAGTGCATTCAGGTGCGCCAGGTGATTTCCTCTTCACCGTCGGCGCTGATGCGGACCCAGCGGTCGGCATCTTCTTCTCCATCTTCTTCCACCCAGCCACCCGGCGCGCAGCGCACTTCCACGCCCAGTGCGGCAAATGCGGCGCGGGCGCAGGCGACGTCATCGGCCCATGGCGTCTGGTCGCTTTCCAGGTACAGGCTGTTCCATTTCCCTACAGCCTTGGGTAGCCAGGTGACCGGAATGTTACCGGCCTGGCATTTGAAGGTATGGCCTTTCTGCTTCCATTCGCTGCACGGGCCGATCGCCTGGGCGAGCCACTCGGCAATCTGCTTGTGGTCGACGTCGGTGTCCTTCAGGTAGATCTCGATATCAGGTTGGCGCATAAGGGCTCCGGGTGTGCTCAGTCTTGGCGCACGAAATAGTCATAACGCATGGAAACCGTGACCTCGAACGGCTCGGGCTGGTCGATCACCCGGGCACGCTTTTCGGCACTGGCACGCCAGCCGTGCGGGGTCATGGCCAGCAGGTCGGCGCGGGCCTTGGGCGCGGCCAGGCTCAGGCGGAACTCCAGGGTTTCGCTGTGGGCATGGGCCATGCCTTCGGGGACCAGGGCCAGGTGTTTGTCGTCGGCGTAAGGGCGTACTTCATCGTAGAGCACTTCGCGCAATTCCATCAGGTGGCCGCTGGTGGGGCCGACCCGCATCAGGCCGCCGCCGGGGCTGAGCAGGCGCTTGGCCTCGGCCCAGTCCAGCGGGCTGAACACGCTGGCGATGAACTGGCAGCTGGCGTCGGCAAGCGGCACGCGGGCCATGCTGGCGACCATCCAGGTGACCTCGGGCGCGCGGCGGCAGGCACGCTTGACCGCCTCGCGGGAGATGTCCAGGGCGTAACCGTCGGCGGCCGGCAGGGCCTGGGCGATCTGCGCGGTGTAGTAACCCTCGCCACAGCCGATGTCCAGCCAGGCACCGGGCTGGCGCTCGGCGGCCAGCTCGGCCAGGCGGCGCGCCACCGGCGCGTAGTGGCCGGCGTCGAGGAAGTCGCGGCGGGCTTCGACCATGGCCTGGTTGTCACCCGGGTCGCGGCTGTTCTTGTGCTGCACCGGCAGCAGGTTCAGGTAACCCTGGCGGGCGCGGTCGAAGCGGTGGCCGGCCGGGCACACCACCCCGTTGTCGAGCCGGCTCAGCGGCGCCTGGCAAAGAGGGCAGGTGAGCATCAGGCGAGCAACCGGACCAGGGTCTGGTAGTAGATTTCGGTCAGCAGGTCGAGGTCGCTGGCCAGGATCCGCTCATCCACCTGGTGGATGGTGGCGTTGACCGGGCCGAGTTCGACCACCTGGGTACCCATGGTGGCGATGAAACGGCCATCGGAGGTACCGCCGCTGGTGGACGGCTGGGTGTCGCGGCCGGTGACACCCTTGATGCTGGCCGAGACGGCGTCCAGCAATTCGCCCGGTTCGGTGAGAAACGGCAGGCCCGACAGCGCCCAGTCGATCGACCAGTCCAGTTCGTGCTTGTCGAGGATCGCCGACACCCGCGCCTGCAGGCCTTCGACGGTCGACTCGGTGGAGAAACGGAAGTTGAACAGTGCGGTCAGCTCGCCCGGGACCACATTGGTGGCGCCGGTGCCGGAATTGAGGTTGGAGATCTGGAAGCTGGTCGGCGGGAAGAACGCATTGCCTTCGTCCCAGTGCTCGGCCGCCAGTTCCGCCAGGGCCGGCGCGGCCAGGTGGATCGGGTTGCGCGCCAGGTGCGGGTAGGCCACATGGCCCTGCTTGCCGCGCACGGTCAGCTTGGCGCCCAGCGAGCCACGGCGGCCGTTCTTGACCACGTCACCCAGCAGGGTGGTGCTGGAGGGTTCGCCGACGATGCACCAGTCCAGGCGTTCGTTGCGTGCTTTCAGGCGCTCGACCACGGCCTTGGTGCCATGGTGGGCCGGGCCTTCCTCGTCGCTGGTGATCAGGAACGCGACCTTGCCGCGGTGGTCCGGGTAGTCCTGCACGAAGCGCTCGCTGGCGATCACCATGGAGGCCAGGCTGCCTTTCATGTCGGCGGCGCCACGGCCGCAGAGCATGCCGTCGGCGTCGATCAGCGCTTCGAACGGCTCATGCTGCCATTGCTGCACCGGGCCGGTGGGGACCACGTCGGTGTGGCCGGCGAAGCACAGCACCGGGCCGTCCTGGCTGCCGTGGGTGGCCCAGAAGTTGTCGACGTCCTCGATGCGCATCGGTTCGAGCTGGAAGCCCACGGCGCCCAGGCGGTTCATCATCTGCGCCTGGCAGTCGGCGTCGACGGGGGTGACCGAGGGGCGACGGATCAGGTCGCAGGCCAGTTGAAGGGTAGGCGAGAGCTCGGCTGGGGCCGTCATGGGGGACTCCGGGGCAAGGCGGGAAATCTGAGGGGCGTTATCTTATATCAAACCGATGGGCCATTGGGGCCGCTTTGCGGCCCTGTCGCGACACAAGGCCGCTCCCACAGGATCACCACAGCCCATCAGGCGTGTGCAATATCTGTGGGAGCGGCCTTGTGTCGCGACAGGGGCGCAAAGCGCCCCTCCAGGATCTCAAGCCTGTTGCGGTTCGGCAGCCTTTTCTACGGGCTTGGGCAGCGACGACAGGAAGGCCATCACCAGCGCCGCCACATAAGGCAACGACTGCACCAGCAACATCGCCACCCAGAATCGCATGTCCGAACTCGGCAGCCCCTGTACCAGGTAGATGCCCAGCGCCGCGCCCCACAGCAGCAACATGATGAACAGCTCTTCCCGCGCTTCGGAAATCGCCACCAGCAGCCCGTGGCTGTCGGCGTTCTTCGGTGTGCGGAAGAACGGCATGCTGCTGGTGAAGAACCCGTACAGCACCGCCTTGGCGATGGTATGCGACAGCGCCAGCCCCGCCAGCGCCGCAGCAAAGGCATCCTTCAGGTTCACCCCCACCGCGCGGCGGTAGAGGAAGACGATCTTGCCGACCTTGAAGAAGAACAGCGCCAGCGGTGGAATGGCAAAGATCATCAACGGCGGGTCGACCCGGTGCGGCACGATGATCATCGCCGCCGACCACAGCAGCGCGCCGATGGTGAAGAAGATGTTCATGCCATCGGCGATCCACGGCAGCCAGCCGGCCAGGAAGTGGTAGCGCTGGCCGCGGGTCAGCTCGCTGCCCTTGCCGCGCAGCAGGGCGCTGGCGTGGTGCTTGATGATCTGGATGGCGCCGTAGGCCCAGCGGAAACGTTGCTTCTTGAAGTCGATGAAGGTATCGGGCATCAGGCCCTTGCCGTAGCTGTTGTGGGCGTAGGCGGCCGACAGGCCTTTCTCGAACACCCGCAAGCCCAGTTCGGCGTCCTCGCAGATGCACCACTCGGCCCAGCCCAGCTCTTCCAGCACGCTGCGCCGGGTCATGGTCATGGTGCCGTGCTGGATGATCGCGTCACGGTCGTTGCGGGTGACCATGCCGATGTGGAAGAAGCCCTTGTACTCGCTGTAGCACAGCTTCTTGAAGGCGCTTTCGTGCTGGTCGCGGTAGTCCTGCGGCGACTGCACCACGGCAATTTTCGGGTCAGCGAAGTGCGGCACCATGTGCTTGAGCCAGTTGCGATCGACGCAGTAGTCCGAGTCGATCACCGCGATCACTTCGGCGTCCTTGGCGGTATGCGGGATCAGGTAGTTCAGCGCGCCGCCCTTGAAGCCGGCCAGGGGCGCGACGTGGAAGAACCTGAAGCGCTCGCCGAGCTTCTCGCAATGGGCCTTGAGGGGCTCCCACACGGCCGGGTCCTTGGTGTTGTTGTCGATCACCAGCACTTCGTAGTCGGGGTAGTCCAGCGCAGCCAGGGCATCGAGGGTCTGTTTCACCATCTCGGGCGGTTCGTTGTAGCACGGCACATGCACCGATACCTTGGGCCGGTAGGCGCTGTCGGCCTGCACCGGCAGGAACTCGCGCCGGCGCTTGTGTATCCATACCGCCTCGGCCAGTTCGTGGGCCTCGGTCAGCAGCACGATGAACACGCCCAGCGCGCCGAGGGCCAGCAGCACGCCCACGGTCAGGCTGAACCAGGTGCTGTATTGCTGGCTGTAGTCGTAGGCGATCCAAACCAGCACCGACCCGCACAGGAAGGTGATGAAGGTCAGGAAGGTGCGGCCGCGCTGGCGCAGGGCCGAACCGTCGATGAACAACACCATCAGGGCAATCATCGCCAGCACCACCGAGGCCACCGCCAGGGCACGCCACTGCGGGATGGCCACTACCGGGCCGTCGAAGTTGAATTTCTGCTGGCGTTCGGCGTTGTACACGCCCCAGTAGGCGCCCACCGAGCCTTCGTCGCTGGCCTTCCACGGCTGGTCGTAGGCTTCGATGACGAAATAGTTGTAACCACGGCGATTGAGGGTGTTGACCAAGGTGCGCAGGTAGATGGCCTGGTCGGCCTGGGTGGCATCGGCACCGCCGCGCATGCGGCCGTTGCTCGGCCAGCCGACTTCCGAGAGCAGCAGGGGTTTGCGCGGGAACTGGTGTTTCAGCTCGCGGGCGCGGTCGAGTACGAACTCGACCGAGTCCTTCATCGGCACGAACTCCCAGTACGGCAGGATGTGCGCGGCAATCAGGTCGACGTGCTTGGCCAGCTGCGGGTTTTCCTTCCAGATGTGCCATTGCTCGCTGGTGGTCACTGGCACCTTGACGGCTGCGCGTACCCGGTCCAGGTATTTGATCAGGTTTTCCGGAGTGACTTCTTCACGGAACAGCGCCTCGTTGCCGACCACCACCCGCACCACGCTGCGCGACGTGTTGGCCAGCTGGATGGCCGTGGCGATTTCGCGCTCGTTGCGCTCCAGGTCCGGGCTGATCCAGATGCCCAGCGTTACCCGCAGGCCGAATTCCTCGGCCAGGCGCGGGATATCCGCCTGGGTGCCCTCCACGGTGTAGATACGGATGCTGTCGGTCAGTTTGCTCAACTGCTCCAGGTCCTGGCGCATCTCGTCGTCACTGGGGTACTGGCCCTTCTGCGGGCTTTCGCCAAGGCGGAACGGTGAATAGGAGAAGCCAGAGATCTGTTCTGGCCAGGCGGGGGCGGAAACCGGGCGGTTGATCAGCGCCCAGAACCCGGTGAACAACGCGGCGATGGCCAGGACCACAACCAGGTTCAGGCCGAATTTACGTGAAGACATTGTCGTCCATTTGTGTCGAAGTGATAGGACATTAAAGCAGGGTTGGTAGTGTCTTTCCTAACGATGCAGGCCATGGGCCCGCTGGCATATAATGCGCGCCGGTTTTTTGGGGTATGAGCATGAGCACAGAAGATCCACGCTTCGCCGGCGTTGCCCGGCTGTATGGCGACCAGGGGTTGCACCGTCTGGGCCAGGCCCACGTGGCCGTGGTCGGTATTGGCGGGGTAGGCTCGTGGGCGGCGGAAGCGCTGGCCCGCAGTGGCGTGGGCGAGATCACCCTGTTTGACCTCGACGACGTGTGCGTCAGCAACACCAACCGCCAGGCCCATGCCCTGGAAGGGCAGGTGGGGCGGCCCAAGGTCGAGGTCATGGCCGAGCGCCTGCGGGCGATCAACCCGGCGTGCACGGTGCATGCCGTGGCCGACTTCGTTACCCGCGACACCATGGTCGAGTACATCACCGAGAACCTCGATTGTGTGATCGACTGCATCGACAGCGTCATGGCCAAGGCGGCACTGATCGCCTGGTGCCGGCGGCGCAAGATTGCCATCGTCACCACGGGTGGCGCCGGCGGGCAGATCGACCCGACACAGATCCAGATCGCCGACCTGAACAAGACCTTCAACGACCCGCTGGCCTCGCGGGTGCGTTCCACCCTGCGCCGCGACTACAACTTCTCGCGCAATGTCAGCCGCAACTATGGCGTGCCCTGCGTGTTCTCCAGCGAACAGCTGCGCTACCCCAAGGGCGATGGCAGCGTTTGCCTGCAGAAAAGCTTCGTGGGCGAAGGCGTGCGCCTGGACTGCTCGGGTGGCTTTGGCGCGGTGATGATGGTGACCGCGACCTTTGGCATGGTGGCGGCGAGCAAGGCGGTGGAAAAACTGGTGGCGGGGGCGCGGCGGCCTTCGGAGCGGGTCAAGCCTGAATAGACTGCGTGGGCTTCTTCGCGGGTAAACCCGCTCCCACAGGTACTACATCTCTCTCAGGAAAGGTGAGGATCCTGTAGGAGCGGGTTCACCCGCGAAGAAGCCAGCACCGATTTAGCGGGGAGACGCCAGCTCCGCCATCCGCTGCAACACCGCATGCAGCCCATTGCTGCGCGAAGGCGACAGTTGGCGCTCCAGCCCTAGCTGAGTGAACCACTCCCGCAGATCGAGCCCGGCCAGTTCCTCATTGGCCAACCCTTGCACCCGCACCAGCAACAACGCCAACAGCCCACGCAACAAGCGCGCATCGCTACTGGCCTTGAAGCGCCATACCCCTTCAACCTGCTCGGCCACCAGCCATACCAGGCTTTCGCAGCCATGCACCCGGTTGGCCTCGGTCTTTTCGGTGTCAGCCAGCGGTTCCAGCCGGTCGCCCCACTGCATCAGCAGCCGCGCACGCTGTTCCCAGCCCTTGCCCTGCTCGAAAGCTTCCAGCGCCTGGCGCGCCTGATCCGGCAGGGTCATCGCAACAGCTCCAGGCCCTGGTCCAGTGCCTCGAAGAAACGCTGCAAGTCATCGCTGTCGTTATACAGCCCCAAGGACACGCGGATCGCGCCCTCCAGGCCCAGGCCCTTCAGCAGCGGCATGGCACAGTGGTGCCCGGCACGCACGGCAATGCCTTGCTCGGTCAGCAGGTGGGCGATGTCGGCGTTGTGCACGCCTTCGATGACGAAACTGGCAAGGGCCGCCTGTGGCGTGCCGAGGATGCGTACACCATCGCGGTCTGTCAGGCCACGCAGCAGGTGCTGGTGCAGGCTGGCTTCATGGGTTTCGAGCGCCTGAGCATCGAGGCTGGCCAGGTAGTCCAGGGTTGCCCCCAGGCCGATCACCCCGGCGATCGGCGGCGTGCCTGCCTCGAAACCCAGTGGCGCCGGGCGGAAGCTGGCGCTGTGGTACTCGGCCAGTTGCACCATCTCGCCGCCGAACTGCCAGTGCTGCAGCAGTTCCAGTGCCTGGCTGCGGCCGTACAGCACGCCAACGCCTTCCGGGCCGTACAGCTTGTGGCTGGAGAACACATAGAAGTCGCAGCCAAGCTGCTGCACATCGTGGCGGCCGTGCACCACGCCCTGGGCACCGTCGACCACGCTCAGCGCGCCTTGGGCGCGGGCATGGGCCAGCAGCGCCGGCAGTGGCTGCCAGGTGCCCAGCACGTTGGACAGCTGGCTCACCGCCAGCACCCGGGTGCGTGGGCCGATCAGTTGCAGCGCCTGGTCCAGGTCGATGCGGCCATGGGCATCCAGCGGCAGCACCACCAGGCGCAGGTTGCGCCGGCGCGCCAGCTGTTGCCAGGGCAGCAGGTTGGCATGGTGTTCCAGGGCACTGACGGCAATTTCGTCACCGGCCTCGAAGCGGTGTTCCAGGCCATAGGCCAGCAGGTTCAGCGCCGAAGTGGCGCCGTGGGTGAAGATGATCTGCCGCGAGTCTGCCGCATTCAGCCAGGCGGCAACCTTGTCGCGGCTGGTTTCGAAGGCCTGGGTTGCCAGTGCGCCGGGCAAGTGCTGGGCTCGGTGCACGTTGGCTGCGCCATGGCCATAGTAATGGCTCAGGGCATCGAGCAGGGCTTGCGGCTTCTGGGTGGTGGCGGCGCTGTCCAGGTAGGTCTGGTGTTGCCGTTGCAGGGCGGCGATGGCGGGAAAATCGGCACGCCAGGGGGAGGGCTGGAACATGGTCACGGGGCCTGGAATGAAAATCGGGTCTGGCGTGGTGCCAGACCCGATCTTAACATTTCAAACGCTGAGAATCCGCTGTTGGCGAGCAAGCTCGCGCTTACAGGGGCTGAAGGATTCTCAGTTGTGCGCGTGCAGCGCCTCGTTCAGCTCGATGGCCGACTTGTGGGTCTTGCACTCCACCGCGCCGTTCAGCGAGTTGCGGCGGAACAGCAGGTCGGTCTGGCCGGCCAGGTCACGGGCCTTGACCACTTTGACCAGCTGGTTGTTCTCGTCCAGCAGGTTCACCTTGGTACCGGCGGTGATGTACAGGCCGGCTTCGACGGTGTTGCGGTCACCCAGCGGAATGCCGATACCGGCGTTGGCGCCGATCAGGCAGCCTTCGCCAACCTTGATGACGATGTTGCCGCCGCCGGACAGGGTGCCCATGGTCGAGCAGCCGCCGCCCAGGTCCGAGCCCTTGCCGACGAACACGCCAGCGGAAACGCGGCCTTCGATCATGCCCGGGCCTTCGGTGCCAGCGTTAAAGTTGACGAAGCCTTCGTGCATGATGGTGGTGCCTTCGCCGATGTAGGCGCCCAGGCGCACACGGGCGGTGTCGGCGATACGCACGCCGGCCGGGACCACGTAGTCGGTCATTTTCGGGAACTTGTCCACCGAGAACACTTCCAGCAGCTCGCCCTTCAGGCGCGCTTCCAGTTGCAGTTCGGCCAGTTCGGCCAGGTCGACCGCGCCCTGGTTGGTCCAGGCCACGTTCGGCAGCAGCGGGAAGATGCCGGCCAGGCTCAGGCCGTGCGGCTTGACCAGGCGGTGCGACAGCAGGTGCAGCTTGAGGTAGGCCTCTGGGGTCGAGGTCAGCGCGGCGTCTTCGGCCAGCAGGGTGGCGACCAGCGGCTTGTGGCTTTCAGCCAGGCGGGTCAGCAGGGCGGCCTGGGCGGCATCCACACCCTTCACGGCTTCGGCCAGTTGCGCGGCCTGGGCGTTGCTGAAGGCGATGGCCTGGTTGCCACCTTGGTAACCGAGAACAGGGGCTACCGCGGCGACCAGTTCGGCGCTCGGGTTGAGCAGCGGTTGTGCGTAGAACACTTCCAGCCAGGCGCCCTGGCGGTTCTGGGAGCCGACACCGAAGGCCAGGCTGAACAGGGTATTGGACATGTGATTACCTCGTGCGAAATAGGGTAGGGGCTCAGGCCAGGGCAGCGGCGTACAGGTCAGGCTTGAAGCCGACCAGGGTACGCGCGCCAAGGTCGAGCACCGGGCGCTTGATCATCGACGGCTGGGCCAGCATCAGCTCGACGGCCTTGGCCTGGTCGAGGTCGGCCTTGCTGGCGTCGTCCAGCTTGCGGAAGGTGGTGCCGGCACGGTTGAGGATGACTTCCCAGCCGTGTTCGTCGCACCAGCGGTTCAGGCTGTCACGGTCGATGCCTTGGGTCTTGTAGTCGTGGAATTCGTAGGCAATGGCCTGGTCTTCGAGCCAGGTACGTGCCTTCTTCATGGTGTCACAGGCTTTGATGCCGTAGAGCGTGTAGGTCATTGTGTGCATTGGGGATCACAGGCGGCCCCAACCTCTCCGTTTTCCGATTTCAGTCGCGGGATTATGCGGGAACGATCCTCGCGGCGCCACGCCCGTGGTGCCCATGTTTACTGATCAAGGTATGTCTCAAGCGACCAGGCGCTGTACCGAACCGATGATCTTGTCACCGTGTTGCTGTTCAGCGGTGCGCAGATCGAAGGCGGTCTGCAGGTTGAGCCAGAACTCGGGGGTGGTGTCCAGGCAGATGGACAGGCGCAGCGCCATGTCGGCGGAAACACCGCCCCGTTCACGCAGGATGTTGTTGACGGTTGGTGTGGCAACCCCTAGCGCCCGGGCCAGTGCCGCGGCGCTGAAACCCATCTCTTTCTGGAAGTCCTCACGCAGGACTTCTCCGGGATGAATCGGACGCATACCGTTCTTGAGCATGATGCACCTCAGTGGTAATCGACAATTTCAACGTTAATCGGCCCGTTGTCGGTCCAGATAAAGCACAGGCGCCATTGGTCATTGACACGGATACTGTGCTGGCCTGCTCGGTTGCCGCTCAATGCCTCGAGACGGTTGCCAGGTGGCGACCGAAGGTCTCGCAGCTCTGTTGCGGCATCGAGCATGGCCAGTTTGCGTTCCGCAACTGACTTGATATCTGACCAACGCCGTGTCTTTCCATGAGTAAAAAGTGCTTCCGTGTCGGCACAGCTAAAGCTTCGAATCATGAGGCTGAATGCTTAACGTTATTCGTTAAGGTTGATTATACGACGGGATCCCAGCAGTTCAAGCCTGACTAGCGCAAGATGCTCGCCAACGTCAGTCACGTGCTGGGTATCATCATGTTACATATTCATCCGCCACCTGCGACTATCGTGCAGCGGCCCCGAATCGCCCATCGCCGCTAACATATTGTTTCAATGGCGATGTTTCGCCTTGTTGTCGTTTCTGGTTCACAAAGGAAGCTTTCCCGGATGCAGTCCGCCTACACCGTCCTCATCCTGCTGACGCTGGTCAGCGTGTCGAAGCTGGTCGGCCGCATGATTCCGCTGCCCTTGCCGCTGGTACAGATCGCCGCCGGCGCCTTGCTCGCGTGGCCGACGCTGGGCCTGCATGTGGCCCTGGACCCCGAGTTGTTCCTGTTCCTGTTCCTGCCGCCGTTGCTGTTCGCCGACGGCTGGCGCATTCCCAAGCGCGAGTTGTGGCGCATTCGCGGGCCGGTGGTAGCGCTGGCCGTGGGCCTGGTGCTGTTTACCGTGGTCGGAGCCGGTTACTTCATTCACTGGCTGCTGCCGAGCATCCCGCTGCCAGTGGCCTTCGCCCTGGCTGCCGTGTTGTCGCCGACCGACGCCGTGGCGGTTTCGGCCATTACCCAGGACCGCCTGCCCACCCCGCTGATGCACATGCTCCAGGGCGAGGCCCTGATGAACGATGCCTCGGGCCTGGTGACCTTCAAGTTCGCCCTGGCAGCGGCGATCACCGGGGTATTCTCGCTGACCGACGCCAGCTTCAGCTTCGTTCTGGTCGCCCTGGGCGGCCTGGCGGTGGGTGTGGCCCTGAGCTGGTTGATCGGCCGCTTGCGCGCGTGGATGATCGCCCGCGGCTGGGACGACCCGGCCACCCACGTGGTGTTCATGTTACTGCTGCCGTTCGCTGCCTACGTACTGGCCGAGCGCCTGGGTGTGTCGGGCATTCTTTCGGCGGTGGCGGCCGGCATGATGCAGAGCTGGCTCGACCTGCTGCCACGGCAGACCAGTACGCGCCTGCTCAACCGCAGCGTGTGGTCGCTGCTGGAGTTCGCTTTCAACGGTCTGATCTTCCTGCTGCTGGGCCTGCAACTGCCGGACATCATCAAGGCCGTGGTCAGCCATGAACCCACCGTCTGGCCGACCCTGGCCTGGCGCTGCCTGGACGTGGTGGCGATCTTTGTGGCGCTGATCTTGCTGCGGTTCATCTGGGTGCAGAGCATCTGGCGCTCGATCGGTGTGGTACGCCGCTGGCGCGGCAAGCCGGCGCTGGTGCTGATGCCCACGGCGCGTTCCTGCTGGTTGCTGACCCTGGGCGGTGTGCGTGGTGCGGTCACCCTGGCCGGCGTGATGTCGATCCCGTTGCTGATGGGAGCAGGCAAGGCCTTCCCGGAGCGTGACCTGCTGATCTTCATTGCGGCCGGGGTGATCCTGCTGTCGTTGATCAGTGCCTGTATCGCGCTGCCGCTGCTGCTGCGCGGGGTGACCAAGAGCCCGGACGAGCGTTTGCACCAGGAAGTGCAGGAGGCCTGGCGGCGCACGGCCGAGGCGGCAATCCATGCGCTGGAGGCAGAGGAAGTGATCGACAGCAATGCGCCACAGGATGCCGCGCAGGCGACCTTGGCAACCGAGTTGAAGGCGCGCTTGATGGCTGAGTACCGGGATGAGCTGGACAGCTACAACGACAGCGCCGAGGCCAAGGCCCTGGCTGAACAGATGGATTTGCTGGAGCGGCGTTTGCGCCTGCGTGCGCTACGGGCTCAGCGGCTGGAGCTGTATGAGCTGCACCGCAAGCATCTGGTGGGGGATGAAGTGGTGCGGCAGGTGCTGGGGGAGCTGGATATGAGTGAGGCAAACCTAGGGTCGGTCAGGTAGACCGCAGGGGGCCGCTTCGCGGCCCTGTGGGAGCGGGT